>JAFQZB010000313.1 GCA_017406175.1 Selenomonadaceae bacterium
CTCCGACGCACTGCCGAAGGGCTTAAAAAATAATTTTTGAGCGTTGAAAGTACTTTGGAACGAAAATTTTTTAGTTTTTAGCGTTTCTAAGTTCACGGCGGCGTTTTTCACGCTTTAAACGGATTTCACGAGCCGAATCGAGGTTGCAACGGCGATTCCATTCCTTAATTCGGGCTTCACGGTCGCCATTATTCATCACGAAGGAAGGATTAACCATAAAATCGGAGCAATCGACCAATTTAAGTTCTTGAACAAACATTTCGTCCTTCAACCAGCGCAGAGAACGGAAAATAGTAGGAATTTTTACTTTCAAATCGTATGCGAGCTGTTGTTTAGTAGTTTTAAAGCCGTGAATGCCTTCGGAGGGCTGATTGAGGGCGATGTAGAGGAAAATTTTGACTTCAGAACCGTTTGGAGCGTCTTTGAGCCTGTTGATTAATCTTTCAGCGTTGAAAATCATTTTGAAACCTCCTTGAAGTGATTTTGGAGCGATTTTAGCAGTTTGAGAGGCGATTTGAAAGCCTGAAACGAAAATTATCATAAATGATAATTTTAGGGCTTGAAAAATGGCGTAATCATGCGGGATTTTCGCTACCCTAAAAAAACACACTAAATTTTGGGGAATTTTGGGTTTGGTTTGAAAAATTCTCATAAATGATAATTTCCCATTTGAGGCGATGAATATTTGCAAATAAGTCGCCTCTGGTATATCATAAGCAAAAAATTCAATGAGCGGGTGATATTTTGGTATATGCGTTGAAGTTTGGAGCGAGTTGGATATTGCCGCCAGGGATATTCATCGTGCTTGCGCTGTTTTTGGTGGCTAAGCTGTTCAAAATCAGTCGCAAGCTTGCCGGAGTGGTTTTTTGCGTCACTTTGGTATTTTATTTGCTGTGCACGAGCTTAATCGCCGAAAAAACAATGGGTTGGCTAGAAGAAATGCATACGCCGCCCGTTAATGTCGAGAATTCGGGCGCAGATGTGATAGTTTTGCTGGGAGGAGGCGCGATAAGTCAAGTTCCGGACGTTGACGGGGTCGGAGCACTGTGCGCAAGCCCCGCGAACAGACTTTTAACGGCAGTTCGCCTGCAAAAGCTGTTAAACGTGCCGATATTGATAAGTGGCGGGCAAGTTTACTCTGATTCGGGCGCGGAGGCGGAGATTTCTGCTAGAATCTTAAAATCGTTGGGCGTTTCGGAAGAAAAAATCATAACGGAGACAAAAAGCATAAACACAGCGCAAAATGCCCGTTACAGTGCCACAATCCTGCGCGAAATGAATTTTTCAAAGCCATTATTGGTTACAAGCGCGTTTCACATGAACCGAGCCATGCTGAACTTCAATTTGCAACGATTTAAGCCGATAGCGTACCCGACGGACTTCACAGTAGCGCATAATCCGACATTTCACTATACAAAGCTGCGTCCGCAAGCCGAAGCACTACTTTTGAACGTAACAGTGCTACAAGAGCTGTTAAGGACGTGTGTAACGGAGGTTTTAGGGATATGAGGAGCATTTTTTTAGTAATTTTGCTGATGATGACGTTTTCGACGTGTTCAGCGGAAAATTTGAAGTTTATCGACGCGATGGATGACACGGGCTACTATTATGACGCTGATAGCGTTAGCGACATGCAAAACGGCGTTTTTAGTGTCAAAATGGCTGTCATCAAGGCGAGTTTGAATCGAATGTACGCTTACGACGTGAGAATAACGCCCGCGAACCGCACTTACGAGGTAATATCGTCGCAAATTCTTTCTTACGACACGCGAGCAGTCATTGAGACGAATAATAAGCGTCGATTGCCGCAAAAATACTCCAATAAGTCGGAAATGGGGCAAATGGTTCGTTTAATTCTCTACGGCGACTAAAAAATATCCCTCCACACAGTCGCGGAGGGATTTTTAATTAGCGGAGACGTTTAAGCTTCGGCAAGATACTTTGTAATCGCCGCGTCGTAGTCTGCGGTATGCGCGAAGGCTTCAGTTGCCAAAGACTTGCGCACGTCCAAAGGAACTTCGCCAGTCTCTGTTATGAGCTTAGCAATCTCGTCGTAGCGTTCGGGGTTGGTCACGACCGTAACGAATTTGAAGTTCTTCGCCGCCGCCCGAATCATCGCGGGGCCGCCAATGTCAATGTTCTCAATCGCGTCCTCTAACGTGACGTTCGGTTTGCGGATTGTCTTCTTGAACGGATAAAGATTGACGACGACTAAATCAATCGGCTCAATGCCATTGTCCTGCATCTGCTGAACGTGTTCGGGATTGTCGCGAACCGCCAATATCCCGCCGTGAATCTTCGGATTGAGAGTCTTAACTCGTCCGTTCATAATCTCCGGAAAGCCCGTAAGGTCGCTGACGAACGTAACGGGAATGCCCGCCGCCCGAATCGCCTTGCCCGTGCCGCCCGTGCTGATAATCTCCACGCCGCACTTGCTTAGCTTGCGTGCGAAGTCCACCACGTCGAGTTTGTTTGATACGCTGATTAATGCCCGTTTGATTTTCATCTTGCTGCCTCCTATCTCAACTCTGCGCCCGACGATTTTAAGCCGCCCGTCAATGAATAGCCTAATCGCCTGCGGATAAATCTTATGCTCCTGCTCAAGAACTCGTGCCGCTAAAGTCTCCTCGGTGTCGTCTTCGCGAACCTCAACCGCCGCTTGCATGATGATTGCTCCTGTGTCCGTGCCCTCGTCGACGAAATGAACCGTGCAACCAGAGACCTTAGCCCCATAAGCCAAAACGTCGCGATGAGCATGAGCACCTGGGAACGCCGGCAATAACGACGGATGAATATTCATGATGCGCCCTTCCCAACGCTTGACGAAGTCGCCGCTAAGAATCCGCATGAAGCCCGCCAGTATCACCAAGTCGACGCCCTTAAGGTGTCTAAGAAGTTCCGCCTCGAAGTCTTCGCGGTCGGTGAAGTTCTTCCTATCGACGCAGATATTTTTAATGCCAGCCGCCTCCGCCCTTGCCAAGGCTCCGACGTTCGGTTTGTCAGTCAAGACGATTGCAATTTGCGCCGACAAGTAACCGCTGTCGATTGCGTCGATTATCGATTGTAAGTCCGTGCCACGCCCCGAACACAGCACGCCGAGTTTAATCATCAAGCTCACCTCCGTTAATCGTGACGTTCGCACCTTCGACGACGTGCCCGATTTGGTAGCCGTCAATATCGTTAGCAACGTCCGCATCGACGATTAGAATCATGCCAATGCCGCAGTTAAACGTTCGGAACATCTCGCGCCTAGGAACGTTGCCCCACGCTTGAAGGAGTTTAAAAATCTTCGGGACGCTCCACGAGTCCGCATTAATCACTGCGCCTAAACCGTCAGGCAAGGCACGCGGAATATTATCGTAGAAGCCGCCGCCCGTCACGTGAACTAGTCCATGAATCCTGTCGCCGTACTCGCGGATAATCGGCAAGACTTGCGCGGGATAAAGCGTCGTGGGCGTCAGGAGTTCTTCGCCAATCGTCTTGCCAAGCTCGCTGATGAATTCGTCGCCCTTAAAGCCCATGCGTTCAAAGATAATCTTCCTAACTAAGCTGAAGCCGTTTGAATGCAGACCGCTTGACGGCAGACCAATCAGCACATCGCCGACCTTGACGCGAGCCGAAGTGATTAACGCGTTCTTCTCGACGACGCCGACCGCAAAGCCCGCAATGTCATATTCGCCCGCAGAATAAAAGCCGCTCATCTCTGCCGTCTCGCCGCCGATAAGCGCACAACCCGACGCCTTGCAAGCCGCCGCCACGCCTTTGACAATCTCGGCGACCTGCGCGGGATTGAGCTTGCCAACAGCTAAGTAGTCTAGGAAGAAAAGCGGCTCGGCTCCTTGAACGAGAATATCATTAACGCACATGGCTACGGCGTCTTGCCCTATGGTATCGTGCTTGTCGAGTAGGAAGGCGATTTTAAGCTTAGTGCCCACGCCGTCAGTTCCCGCGACTAAAATCGGTTCGTCGTAATCTTTAAGCTTGAATAGTCCGCCGAAGCCGCCGATGTCGCCTAAGACTTCTGGTCGATACGTCGCACGAACAAAATCTTTAATCAGGCGCACGGACTCGTTGCCCGCGTCTATGTCCACGCCCGAAGCCTTGTAAGTCATCTGCTCCATTTAATCACCTCGCCAAAGTCAAAGGGGACAAGGCGCACCCCGTCCCCCGAAAAATTTTTAATACTCTCCGATAATCCTTTCTCTCATAACCGTGTACATTGCCCATTCAATCGGCGTATCTTGCGGCGTGGCTTTTCCGCTGAAGCCTTGCGAATTAGTAAAGTCAACGTCTGCAGCATCGTTATCAAGATCGAAGAACGTATAATCCAAATATTGAACGCCGCCATATTGGTCGACCATTTTAAGTGTTGCGGAGGAAATAAACATGCGGTGTTCGTTTTTGTAGCTTATGGTATTTGTCATGACGTAGCATTCGTAGCCGGTGGCAGGCGACATGCCAACATAAACGTCCGCCGCCTCAGCCTTGACTCCCGCGCAGAGTATCAAGCTGACGACTGCCGCCATAAAAATTTTCTTAGCCATGACGACGCCTCACAGGGTCAAGCGGTCAAGCATTTCTTTGTAAGCCTCCACGACGCCGCCGAGGTCTTGACGGAATCTATCCTTATCAAGTTTCTCGTGCGTGACGGTATCCCAGAAGCGGCAGTTGTCCGGGGAAATCTCATCAGCCAAAAGTACTTCGCCGTCAAAGCGTCCGAACTCAAGCTTGAAGTCAATCAAGTCGACGTTCTTAGCCTTGAGCAACTCGCGCAGGATATTGTTGACGGAAAAGGCTACGTGCTCCATTTGATTAAGTTCGTCAATCTTCGCCAAGTCAAGTGCCATAATGTGATAGCGGTTAAGCATAGGGTCGCCGAGCTCGTCGCTCTTGTAGTAGTATTCGACGACGGGAACTGTAAGCGGCGTGCCTTCCTCCAAACCAAGACGCTTGACCAGGGAACCGGCTACGATATTGCGCACGACCACTTCAAGCTTAATCATGTCCAGACGCTTAACAATCATCTCGCGCTCGCCAATCTTCTCGACGAAGTGACTTTTAATGCCGCGGTCTTTGAGCTGCTTGAAGAAGAACTCGCTGAGCTTGTTGTTGATAACGCCCTTGCCCTCGATGGTGCCGTGCTTCTCGCCGTTAAAAGCGGTGGCGTCGTCCTTGAAGTAAATCAGCAACTCGTTGGGGTTGTCGGTCTCGAATACTGTCTTTGCTTTGCCCTCGTAGAGCAGATTGCCTTTAATCATTATTGTAACCTCCTTATAACTTCACAGTGCCAACGTCTCCAAGTCGTCGGGCACATGGATTTTACCGCTGAAATATTCTTGCCCCTCCGCGCAGTAAAGTTTCTTCCGCTCAGAAAGGTTTTTGTCTTCGGTGTGATACAGCAACAGATTTTTAACGTGAAGTTCCTCCGCAAGCTCGCAGGCGTCCTTTACCGTCGAATGATTCTTGCCGTAGGGGTCGAAGATGTCGGCTTGCGAATAAAGGCAAAACGCCTCGTGCAACAACCAATCAGCATTTCTGGCGTAAACTCTTCCGAAGTCATTACAAGGCTCGTCGCCGCAACACGTCAACTTTCTCGCGCCGCCGATGTCCATTGAAAAACCGAATTGCTTTGCTTTGGTCGAGTGAATGTCAAAAAAGGTCGTCGCCCGCCCAATAACGTTCAAAGCCTCGCCGTCGGCAACGGGAATCAAATGCAGTCTGTCGCCGATAAAGCGCGTCTCCTTAGGTTGAAGGAGTTTCTTAGCAATGTCTTCGAGCAACTGGAGAACTTCGGCATGACCGTAAATTTTAGCGGAGCCGTCGTATTCGCGCTGGTTCATGTATTGGCAAATCATACGCACGAGCCATAAAATCCCCGTGAAGTGGTCAACGTGCTTGTGCGTCAAAAAAATCTCGCGCATGTCCTTCCAGTCAAAGCCCGCGTGCTTAAGTTGACGAAGAATGCCACTGCCCCCGCCGCCGTCAACCAGAAAATGTTTATCGCCGTCGCTTATCACGAAGCAAGTATTATAGCATTCAGTGACGAGCGCATTACCCGTGCCGAGCATCGTAAGTTTCAAATGTGTCTCCCCTTAAAGTCCAAAGCGGGCGAATATCATATCAACATGACGCAGGAACCATTTATAGTCGAAGCAGTCGGAGATTTCTTCCGCGCTTAGATATTTCGTGATGTCGGGGTCGCGCTTGACGTTTGTTTGGAAGTCTTCGCCGTCTAGCCAACGCCGCATTGCATTGCGCTGAACCCACTTATAAGCGTCTTCCCTTAGCACGCCTTTATTAACAATCTCAAGCATGAGTCGCTGACTGTAAATCAAGCCGCCCGTGCGATTCATATTATGCAACATTGCGTCGGGATAAACAAGGAGCTTGTCAACAATATTCGTAAGCTTGCGTGTGCAGTAGTCAACATTGATTGTGCTGTCGGGAAGGATGACGCGTTCAACGGAGCTGTGGGAAATATCCCGCTCGTGCCAAAGGGTGATGTCTTCCATTGCGGCGATTGCGTTGCCCCGGACGAGACGAGCCATCCCCGCGACGCGTTCGCAGTTAATCGGGTTGCGTTTATGCGGCATGGCGGAGGAGCCTTTTTGCCCCGGCGAAAAATATTCTTCAGCCTCGCGAATATCCGTGCGTTGCAGGTTGCGAATCTCGGTTGCAATCTTCTCCAAGGTGCTCGCCACAATTGCTAAGCTTGTCATGTATTCGGCGTGGCGGTCGCGCTGGATAACCTGCGTAGCCAATCGGACGGGCGTCAAGTCCAGTTTCTTGCAAACAAGCTCCTCAATGCGCGGGTCAATGTTTGAATAAGTTCCGACCGCCCCGCTTAGCTTGCCGACGCTAACAATCTTCTTGGCGTGTTCGACGCGTTCAATATCGCGTTCAATCTCCGCGCTCCAGAGCAAAAGTTTAAGTCCAAAAGTCATCGGCTCGGCGTGTATGCCATGCGTCCTGCCAATGCAAGCGGTGTGTTTGAATTCGACAGCGCGGCGGCGGAGAACTTCGCGGAACTTGTTCAGGTCGTCAAGGATAATCTCCGCCGAACGTTTCATCATAAGACAAATCGCCGTGTCCTTAACGTCGCTTGAGGTCAGCCCCTTGTGAATATATTTCGAGTCCTCGCCAACGTATTCACCGACGCAGGTCAGGAACGCGATAATGTCATGATGAGTGACGGCTTCTATCTCGTGAATGCGTTCGAGGTTGAAAGCAGCTTTGGCGCGAATGTTCTTAGCGGCGACTGCGGGAATCTCTCCGAGCTGAGCCATAGCATCGCAGGCGGCAAGTTCCACGTCAAGGATTGTCTGCCATTCATTTTCAATCGACCAAAGCTTGCCCATTTTGGGAAGAGTGTATCGTTCAATCAATTAAATCATCTCCTCAAGGACTAATGATAATCAAATCGAAGAAGAAGACCGGCCGCCAAGGACGGCGGCCGCCGGCAATAGAAACATGGATGTTTCTTTTGCCGGTCTACGCCCCTGCGAGGCGAATTTCTTTGCTAC
>JAFQZB010000314.1 GCA_017406175.1 Selenomonadaceae bacterium
CCCGAATTCTACAAGCCCAGCTATTATGCAAGTGCTTCCGGTTCCTGCCACACGCTTAACGGCATGTTCCCGCACATCAACCCCGGCGAATTGTTCGTTTATCTGGGCGTGGCAAACGGTATCACAACTTTAGGACTCAACCACATTGACCTTGCACTTAGATATTTGCTTATCGGTATCGTGATTAACTTCCTGCGCGGTTGGGTGACGGACTTCTGCACCGCTTACGTTCAGAAGCAACAGGGCATTTCGTTGAGCAAGCAGCTCAAGACGGCTTAAGGAGTGATTAACATGGCTGATTACAAAGCAGTAGTCGTTAAGGCGGGTAGCGGCGGCTTCGGCGGACCCTTGACCCTTATCCCCGACGGCAAAAGAAATAAGGTCGTCAACATAACTGGCGGCGTCATGTCTCAGGTTGCTCAAAGGCTCGCGGAGATGACTGGTTGCGAACTCGTCGACGGCTTTAAAACCCGCGTCCCCGATGATGAAATCCTAGTTGTGGTTATTGACTGCGGCGGAACCTTGCGCTGTGGTATCTATCCCCAAAAACGTATTTATACAATCAACCTGAACGCAACTGGACCTAGCGGACCTTTGGCAGACCATATCAAAGCGGACATCTACGTTTCGGCAGTCAAGCCCGATAACATCTCTTATGCGGAAGGCGTTGCGGCTCCTGCGGCAAGTGCGGCTCCTGATGCTGGCGGCGGTTATAAATCAGTCGTCGTCAAGGCGGGTAGCGGCGGTTTCGGCGGACCTTTGACACTCGTCCCCGACGCTAAACGCAATAAAGTCGTCAACATTACTGGCGGCGTTATGTCTCAAGTCGCTAAGACCTTATCCGAGATGACTGGTTGCGAACTCGTCGACGGCTTCAAAACGCGTGTCCCCGATGATGAAATCTTAGTTGTCGTCATTGACTGCGGCGGAACCTTGCGCTGTGGTATCTATCCCCAGAAGAGAATCTACACAATCAACTTGAACGCAACCGGACCCAGCGGACCTCTGGCAGATCATATCAAAGCGGACATCTACGTTTCGGCAGTCAAGCCCGATAACATTTCCTACGCTGACGGCTCGGCGGCTCCGGCTCCTGCACCTGCGGCGGCTCCCGCTAAAGACACTTCGGGCGATTCGGGTAGCGCGATTAAGAAAGGCGGCTACGACACCAGCAAGAAGATTACTGAGCAGTCTTCCGGCAGTCTCATGGCTAAAATCGGTCAGTTCATGGGCGGTATCGTCTCTGTCTTCTATCAAGCGGGTCGCGACTCGATTAACACGATTATCCGCACGATTCTTCCGTTTATGGCGTTCGTCTCAATGCTCATCGGCGTTATCCTCGGCACAGGCATCGGCGACGTTATCGCTAACCTCCTCTCGCCACTGGCAGGCAATATTGTCGGTCTCGTGATTCTGTCTTGTATATGTTCGTTCCCGTTCCTCTCTCCGTTCTTAGGACCAGGCGCGGTCATCGCTCAAGTCATCGGTGTTCTTATCGGCGTTCAGATTGGCGAAGGCAACATCCCGCCCCATTTGGCACTGCCCGCGCTGTTCGCAATCAATGCCCAGTGTGCTTGCGACTTCGTCCCCGTTGGTCTCGGCTTGGCGGAGGCTGATGCTGAAACCGTCGAAGTCGGCGTTCCTTCCGTGTTGTACTCGCGCTTTATCACTGGTCCTATCTCCGTTATCCTCGCGTGGCTTGCTAGCTTCGGTCTCTACGAATCATAATCACAGATAAAAAATTGGCGGGCGGTAACGTGGCTGTTACCGCTCACCCAAAAAATATAAAGGCAGGTAATTATACAATGGCAGAAAAGATTTATTCAAGCAAAATCGTTGAGCTCGGCGGGCAAGTGAAAGACTTCGTCGCGGCGGCGAATATGATCATCATGTTTGATGAGGCAATGGCTCTTCCCGAATTGCGCGATGCTTGCGTTATGCACACCGGCAATCAACTGACTGGCATGATTAAGCCCGGCGACGTTTATAAAATTGCGGGCACTGAGTTTAAGATTATCAAGGTCGGCTCCGAAGTCCAAAAGAACTTGATGAACCTCGGACACATTACGATTAAGTTTGACGGCGGCGAAGGCGAACTCCTCGAAGGCTCCATTCATGTGGAAAACAAACCCGTGCCCGAAATCAAGCCTGGTCACATGATTGAAATCTTTAAGGCGGAAGATAAGAAAGTCGCTGACGGCTCGTGGCTCGGCTTGAAAGGCAAAACGGCTGTCGTGACTGGCGCGGCGTCTGGTATCGGCAAGGCTGTCGCTCAAGCTTTCCTCGACAACGGCGCAAATGTCGTAGTATGCGACCTCAACCCCAATGAGCCCGAATTCAACATCACTGAGAACAGCGGCAAGGTTAAATACGTCATCACCAACGTAGCGGAGGCGGCTAGTGTCGAGGCTATGGTTAAGACGGCTCTTGAAACCTTTGACAAGATTGATATTCTCGTCAACAACGCCGGCATTAACATTCCCTGCTTGCTCGTCGACCCGAAGGATCCTCACGGCAAATACGAACTCAACGAAAAGATTTACGATAAGGTCACGGGCGTCAATATTAAGGGCGTCTACCTCGTCGCGCAGGCTGTCGGTCATGAAATGGTTAAGGCGGGCGGCGGCGTTATCATCAACATGAGTTCGGAATCTGGTTTGGAAGGCTCGGAAGGTCAGAGCATTTACGCGGCGACTAAAAACGCAGTCAACAGCTTCACGCGTAGCTGGGCTAAGGAACTCGGCAAATACAATGTCCGCGTCGTCGGCATGGCTCCTGGCATCATGGAGGCGACTGGACTTAGGACTTTGGCTTATGAAGAGGCACTGGCTTACACTCGCGGAATCACCGTTGACGACCTGCGCAAAGGTTATTCAAGCACGAAGACGACCCCGCTTGGACGTAGCGGCAAACTTTCCGAAGTCGCAGACGCCGTTGTATTCCTTGCAAGCGACCGCGCCTCTTACGTCGACGGCGTCACTGTGAACGTTGCGGGCGGCAAAACTCGCGGATAAGTAGCAACCCATCTTCTTAACCAATAACCCCCTAAAAAATTAAATCCTGTCACTCACTTGAGCGGCAGGACTTTTTTTGCGTCTGCACTACTTGACGGCAAGCAAGATGATTTTTTCCTCGTCGGGCAACAGGTCAAGTTCGGTCTCCAAGACGGAAATAATTTGCTCACGGCTCGCCAACCCCGAAAGGTCAATTTGTTTTTCTCTGTAGTAAGCAAAAAGCCCCGGCAGTTGTTCGCCGACCGTGCCATAGGAAACACTTTCCTCCAAAAGCGTCTGGAAATCTTCTTCGAGCTTTTGCTTTGTCGTCACAATCGCCCCTAAGCCTTCGCGTTGCAAACACACGACGCCATTTCTATCTAGCACGCGAACCAAATGTTTTTGAACGGGGAAGATGCCGAGAAATTTTTTTGTATATCGCCCGTCGAAGACGTGCCACTTGCCAGCCGCCGCGACCTCAATGACATTTTCCGCGGGCAGGTGCAGAGACTTCACCGCTACGGCTTGAAGTTCTTCCGCGTTCAAGTTCTTGTTCAGCGAATCGCTCATTTTGAATTCGGTAGCACCCGTCGCCACGGCTCGCAGAATATTTGCCTTCTTGTCAATCTCAATGGTAATTTCGACGCTGGCTTCACTCGCGCCGGACTTCATTACTTGTTCTAGGGCTTCGCGGCGAATAGACTTTATATCGCGTTCAGTGGGATTAGCAACCGTCCGTTCGACGACCTCGCGAACCATTGCCATTGCCACGCCGATTGTAGAAATTATCGGGGCGTTCTTAACGATTTTCCATTGAATCTTCTTTTTATCGCCGAGGTAAGGAACGACAACTCCGCCTGAGCCGCCGCCGCCAGCCAACATCAACATATCCTGCGAAAGTTTGTAATCCGTGATGAGCCGCGAAACAATTTCCCAAATCTTTTCGGAGGCTCTATCCATTGCTTGCCGCGCCGCCTCCTCGGCTGAACAACCGATAACGTCCCCTAAGGCTTGCCACGCCACGCGAGCATTTTCTTTATCGCGGCTGAAGGCGTAATCCCCTTCGGGCACGCTGCCGAGAAGATTTGCCGCGCCCGCCAAAGTCAATGAAACTTTCTTGCCGCCCGAACCTGTAACCATCGCGAAGGCTTTATCGTCGTCGGCTAAGGGGGCAATCAGTTCGAGTTTGGGATTAGTCAGCTTGTCGGAAAAGATTTCGTAAGGCAAGCCGGCAATGTGAGCACTGCGCGGACCCACGTCGGTAATCTTTCCGTTCTCGACGCGAATCATACTGCCGCCCGCTACGCCCAAAGTCCGAACGTCCAAAGACGACAGATAAGTTTTGTGTCCGCCAATCTCGCCGTAACTGACCATAACGCGCCCGTCCTTGACGACAGAAATATCCGTGGACGTGCCGCCCGCCTCCAAAAAAATTCCGTCGGATAATTTCTCGTACATCAAGACGCCTGCCACGCCCGCCGCCAAGCCCGATAGCATGGTTAGTATTGGGCGGTGCCGAACTTCATCAATCGTCATGACGCCGCCGTCGCAACGCATAATCATCAGCGAAGTTGGAATGCCCGAACGCTTAACGCAGGATTCAGTCATGTCCGCCGTCTCCATCATGCGCGGAATCAAACTGCCATTAACGACAGCCGTCCGCGTCCTGACCTTCAAGCCGTAGAGTTTGGAAACCTCATGCCCGCCCGTCGCGTAAAGCCCCTTAGCGCGTGCCATGTCCACAACAAATTTTTCGTTAGTCGGGTCGTCCACGCCGTAAGCCTCCGTGGCAACGATGACATTTGCGCCCTTGCTCGTTAGCTCGTTTATCGTTGATTCTATCTCGTCGGCTGAGGAGGCGGCGTCAGCCGTTTCCACGAACGCAAAGACCGTTTTTAACTCTTTGCCCAGAGCCAACGGAATATTTCCAATCTCGCTGACGGACTTTGCGCGGGCGGCTTCCAAACCGCTACCCATTGCCAAAATCCCCGGTGTCGCCACGTCGCCTTCAAGTAAAGCGTTCGTCGCCTGGGTCGTGCCGTGCGCAATGAAAACGACTTCCTCCGGCGCAATGCCGTTCTTGCTTAGGATATTTTGCAGGACGTTTATAATCCCTTCGGCTACGCCCTCTTTTGAGTCGTGCGTCGTCGGGATTTTTTCTTTGGCTATAATCTCGTAGGTTGAGTTGTCAATCGCAACGGCATCGGTGAAGGTGCCGCCTACATCAATTCCAATTCGTACTTGCCGCATAATTCCACCTCACCGCAAAACAACCACGAATATCATCATCAAGACGCAAGCTCCCCAGGCGTAAGGCAAAATCTTTTTCATGATAGCGTTTGCGTCGACGCCCGCATAACCGGCAAGCCACGCGTTTTGCGAATTAGTAGGGTCGCCAATAGTCTGCACGTAGCCGACAGCCGCGAACATGCCATAAAGCGCGGTGTTTGGTAGAACGTTTAAGTTCGTCATTATGGTAGCAATGCCCGACCCCATGCCGTACATATTGAGCGGGCCGCGATAAAGTGCCGCAGGAGCCAGTAGCGTAAAGGCGATAATCACCCCGTAGAAGGACGATGGCACGATTGCGGTAATCAGCGGATTTAAAATCTCCGTGGCGGCGGGTTGAGTCGTCGCGGTGACCAACATGCCAATTCCCATGAACAGGAATAAAACGCCAGCAACGTCTTTTATGCCGTCAACAAGAGCACCCGTGAAAAGATTTATTGCTTGCGACGGACGAACGAGGATTGCCGCATAGAACGAGGCGACTAAGAAGCCAAGAACCGCCGCCGCTACAGGGTCAATCATGCCGTCTTTGGCAGAACCTAGCCCGACCGTGAAGTTTATTACCGCGATGATTATCAGTGGCAAAATCGGAGAGATTAACGCCGCGTTCGGTAGGGTTTGTTTCTTCTTAATCAGCGTCGAAGTTTTCTTCGTGAAGAGCTTGCCAATCGTCCGCACGAGGCTGACGGGAAATGACAGAATCCCTAAGACAGATTCCTTCAGGAGGACGAGCATCGAACCGCCAGCATTTTCGCCACGCGGAATATTTATGACGATATAAGCGATTGTGGTAATCAGCGAGACGATTGCGCCGGGGACAAAGTATCTTAGCACGGCTTCCGCGCCGAAAATGCCAATGCCAGTCGCCGCCGCCGCAAAGTTCAATGAAGCCCCCGTCATCATTCCTAGCAGAATTAAAATCGCGGCGTCTATCGGCTCAATGCCCGCACTCGTCATAATCGGGATTGCGATTGAACCAATCATGATTATCGCGCCCAAGCCGCTCATGCCCAAAAAGACAAAGGCAGTTGCCCCCGTCAGAAGGACAGCTATCGCTATTGGTTTGTCGCCCGATAACTCCGCCGCCTTCTTTATAATCGCGTCGGATATTCCAGTTTTTTGAATTACCTTCGCGAACATGGAGCCGAAGATTACCAGCATTATCGGCATGCTCAATCGCAAGGAGCCTTTCAAGAGGATTTCGTTTAGCCAGTCGAAGAAGGGCACGCCGCTTACGATAGCTATCCACGCCGCCATTAAAGGCAATGCCAAAAGCGTCGGTAGCACACGCACAATCATCAATACGGCAAAGAATACGAAACCGCCTAGAAGCAAAATTCCTGATAATGTCAAAGCTAATTCCTCCAAAAAAAAACTCGCGCTTAAGTTCAATCTCTGACTTAGACGCAAGCATTTACAACTTATAAAAGATAATTACTTAGCAAAGACGACTGCGCATCTATCAAGGAAGCCGTCATGCTGATTCGCCGCCAGAATTTTATCCGCGTCCTCGACCGACACAACCGGATTAGCGTCTAAGTCGTCCAGACGGATTGCCTTGACGATTAAAGGATTGCTACCCGCCCGCGATTGACTGATTTGGTCGTTTGTGCTGTTAGCGTAGCTCGCCATGCCTTGAACGATGATTTTGTCGTAGTCTAAATTCTTGTGTCCGTAAATCTCTTGCCCATTGCCGTTCTTGATGACCGGACTCATGACGCAATTAATCTGCTTGCCAGTGCCAGAGCAATCGATTATCAAGCCCGTGTAGTTCTTGTTGGCGACTGTCGGCTGATTTGCGTTGACGGGTTGCGGGAAGGAAACTTTAGGCTCGTCCTTGAAGGGCATGTAGGCAAACTCGGCTACGGAACCTCTGCCACCGTATAAAGGCATAACCATAACAACTGTACAGGTGCCGTCTGTCGGATTGTATTGCGGGGAACCGATTTCTTTGGCGTTGCGAATAGTTCCTTGTGCCGAAGTCATAACTTGATAAACGTCCACTTCGTGATCTGTCATTGCTGCATTAGTTTTTACTTGAACGCCAATATATTCGACTAATTTGGCTTGAGCGTCCATCCTTGCTGCCTTTGAGGCTGACAAACGGAATTTGCCAGGATTACCTTTGTAAGCAGCCTTTCCGACGCCTTCGCCCGTCACGCGAACAACGCCCTCCATGAAGTCTTCCTCGACGCCTTCTTGGGCAAGTGCCACTGTCAACATTGCCATCATTAGCATTGCCGCCGTTAGGCACGCCAACAACTTTTTAGATAACTTCATATCCACCACTCCTTAATGAAAACTAGCTAATACCTTACATGCGAAGTTTACCATAGGCATGACGATATGTCTAACGTAATTTGCGCTAGAAAATATTTCTGCGGGCATGTTGCACAAGCACTTGACAAAAAACTTTTCTATAAGATTATAAGTTTGAAATTGTGCTTAAAGTCACATTGGGAGGTTAGAACATGGAGAGGAGGACTTTTGTAAAGATGATTTGCGGCGGCGGCTTACTGGGCTTGCTCTTTGGGGCGGGCAAGAGTGAAGCGGAAGACCTTCTGCGACCGCCGGGAGCCTTAGCCGAGGAAGAATTTCTAGCGACGTGTGCAAGGTGCGGCAAATGCGCTGAGGTTTGCCCGACGGGTTGCATCAAGATTGCTCACGGCGAGAAGGGGCTTGCGATTGGCACGCCGTATATCGTTCCGGTCGAGGCGGCTTGCAATCTGTGCATGAAGTGTTATCACGTCTGCGCGACGGGTGCCCTTAAGCCGACAAAAAGAGCTGATGTTCGAATGGGCTTAGCGCAGATTGATAACGACCGTTGCTTAGCGAGGCAGGACCATGATTGCCGCGTCTGTCACACGAGCTGCCCGCAATACAACAAAGCGATTTGGCTGGAGAATAACAAATATCCGACCGTGAACGCGGACTACTGTACGGGTTGCGGCATGTGCGAGCACGTTTGCATTGCCGACCCCAAAGCGATTCACGTCAAGCCGAGGGGCGGTGCTCCATGAAAATCAAAATCCTGCGGCGGCTGATTCAATTAACTGCATTCGTGGTGTTGCTCCTGCCGATTTGGTTCACGGACTTAATCTGGTACGGCACATACATTTCAGCGGAGCTTGCGGGCGTGTACTTAACTGACCCGCTGACGGCTCTTGAAGTCACTTTGGCGAGCAAGACGCTTTGGACGCCGCTTATCGTCTCGGCGGTACCGCTAATCATCGTCGCGATAATCTTCGGGCGAGTCTTCTGCAGTTACGTTTGCCCGCTAAACTTTTTGCTGGAGCTGTTGCCCGTCAAGCGTAAAAGGACTTTGCAGACGCGGACGTTGCCTTTGGTCTCGTTAGCAATCGTGCTGGTGTTATCGGCTATCGTAGCCGTGCCCGTCTTCAATACGGCGTCGCCGGTGTTCGCGTTTATGCGTATGATGATTTTCGGGTTCGGCGTTGAAATTATTCTTTTGGCATTGGTAATCGGCGCGGCGTTCGTTTGGGGGCAAAAGATTTGGTGCAGGACGCTTTGTCCGCTCGGTGCTCTTTATGGCTTACTCGGTATTAAACGGCGGCTAGCATTGCAAATCGACGAAAGCAAATGCATTCACTGCGGCAAGTGCGAAAAGGTCTGTTCAATGGGCACGGCTCCCGCTCGTAAGAATTTTGAGGACGCGAGCCTTTGCACGAACTGCGGCGATTGCATCGGCGTCTGCAAGAAGGGCGCGATTAGTTTTAGCATGAACGGTTTAAAGGATAAGAGGTGAATTCAAATGGGTTTGCTTGATAAAAAATTTTCGCTTAAGCACATAGCGATTGCGGGCTTTGCGTGCATTGGCTTATTTGCCGTGACCTATGGCGTAGTTGAGGCGACGAATCAAACTTCATTCTGCGGCACGACCTGCCACGAGATGGATCCGATGTATAAGACGTGGCAGACTTCAAATCATAAGGTGATTGAGTGCGCGGACTGTCACGAAAAGCCCGGACTCGTCGGCACGGTCGAGAGCAAGTGGAAGGGCACAAAGGAACTTGTCCTGCACGTGACCGGCAATGTTCCCGACCCGATTAAGTTACATAATACAAACGAGGTTAATTGCTACGTTTGCCACCAAGACAAGATTAAGGAACGGGAACTTGCCCTTGAGCGCAAAGACCCGCACACCGAGCGGCACTTTCAAGAGGGTATGAACTGTGTTAGCTGTCATAGCGGCATCGTTCATGATGAGCTGAAGAATAAAGTTTTGCCGAGCCGCGACCGCTGTTATACCTGTCATCTTGACGCGATGAGCTCGCTTGTAAGGAGGGATTGAGATGAGTTTGAAATTTTCCAGACGCGACTTTTTGAAATCAATCGCGGTAGCGGCGGCGATGTTGACTGCGGGTTGCTCGCCTAAGCGTGACACTCAGCAAGGTCCCGTCAATCAAGTCGACGCTGATAAATGGTTCAAAGGCGTCTGTCGATATTGCGGCACGGGTTGCGGTGTGTTGGCTGGCGTCAAAGGCAACAAGATAGTTTCGATTAAGGGCGACCCCGATTGTCCGGTTAATCGTGGGCGGCTTTGCGTCAAAGGAATTCTCTTGGCTAAGATTCTAGACACGCCCGACAGAGTTTTGCACCCACTGATTAAAAAGGACGGCGAATTTGTTCAGGCGACTTGGGACGAGGCACTTGATTTAATCGTCAGCAAGTACAAAGAGGCAATCGAACAATACGGACCAGACTCGGTTGGCTTTTACGGTTCAGGGCAGACGCTCGCCGAAGAAACTTACGTCATGCAAAAGATTATGCGGGCGGGCATTGGCACGAACAATATCGACGGCAACCCGCGAACGTGTATGGCAAGCGCGGTGGCGGGTTACATTACGACTTTTGGCGAAGATGAGCCTATGGGAACTTATGCCGACATTGAAGCGGCGGATACGTTCTTCCTTATCGGCTCGAACATGGCGGAGGCGCACCCCGTTTTATTCTCGCGGCTGATTGACAGGAAGAATTCCAATCCGAATGTTAAAATCATCGTCGCCGACCCGCGCAAGACTCGAACTTGCGACATTGCCGATTATCACTTGTCGTTCATACCGAGCCGCGATATTGCCTTGATGAATGCGATGGCTTATACGATTATCGAGGAGAAACGCACCGACGAGAAGTTCATCAACGAGCACACGGAATTTGTTAAGGGCGCGGACGAGAAGTTGACTTACGAGCAGTTCAAAGCGTTTATTCAAGACTACGCGCCGGAGAAAGTTGCGGACTCCTGCGGCATACCGGCGGCGACTATTCGCGAAGTCGCAAGATTATTCTCGGCTCCCGACCGTAATACGATGTCGCTTTGGTGCATGGGCTTAAATCAGCGTTCGCGGGGCGTGTGGGTTAATAATCTCGTGCACAACCTGCATTTGCTCACGGGCAAGATTTGTCGTCCTGGCAATACGCCGTTCTCGTTGACGGGTCAGCCTTCCGCTTGCGGCTCCGTTCGTGAGACTGGCGGCTTGTCGCACTTACTGCCGGCGCATCGCATGGTTGCCAATGAAAAGCACCGTCAAGAGCTTGCAAAGCTTTGGGGCGTCGAGAGTCTGCCGGGCAAGCCTGGTTATCATACGCTAGAAATGTTTAAGGCGGCGGTCACGGGCGATTTGAAATGTCTTTGGGTCATGACGACTAATCCGGGGCAATCGCTCCCGAACTTGAATTACTATCGACCCGGCATGGAGAAAGTTTTCTTGGTCGTGTCAGAGACTTATCACCCGACGCGAACCAGCGAGCTTGCCGACGTTGTTTTACCGTCTGCGCTGTGGATGGAAAAGGAAGGCGTCTACGGCAACGGCGAGCGGCGCACTCAACATATCGCAAAGGCAATCGAACCGCCCGGCGAGGCTAAGCCAGACCTTTGGGCGATAATCGAGTTTGCAAAGCGCATGGGTTTTGAAAAGCTCGTGCCGTTCAATACGCCTGAGGAGGTTTGGAAAGAGTATCAAGAGTGCCAAAAGGGAACGGCGATGATGCTTGCGTCTTATAAGCGGTTGCGCGAGGGGCACGGCTTCACTTGGCCTGTTCCCGATGACAATTCGCCCGAAACTTATATCCGCTACGCCGAGGGCTATGATCCTTACGTCAAGGCGGGCGAGGGCATTAAGTTCTATGGCAAGCCTTCGGGGCGCGCAATCATCTACGCCAGACCACAGCAGGACGCACAAGAAATGCCCGACGCCGAGTATCCGTTCTTCTTGACGACGGGCAGAATTCTGGAGCATTGGCATACGGGCACGATGACTTTCAACGTTAAGGAGCTTAGAACCGCCGTCCCCGAAATGTACGTTGAGATTCACCCCGACGACGCCGCCAAGTTCGGCATTGCCGATGGCGATTTAGTCGCGGTGACTTCTAGGCGTGCAACTTGCAAGCTCAAGGCAAAGATTAATGGACGCGGGCAACCACGTCCGGGATTGGTTTACGTCCCCTTTCACGATCAAGCTATGGAACGAATGATTAATTTCGTCTTGCTCGACGCCTTCGACCCAGGCTCAAAGCAACCAGAGTACAAGGTCTGCGCGGTGAAACTCGCTAAGGCTTAATAGAGAATCAATCAACGGCAAAAAAACAGTGCGTTGGCAATTCAATGTCGACGCACCGTTTTTTATTGTCGTGGAAAATTTTTAGATGTGAGCTTTATCGCGAATGTACTTGCGGGCTTTGATAGCGTATTCGAGCGGATTAGCTTTGGCGGGGTCTTGTTCCGCCTCGACGATATACCAGCCGTCATAGTCGCTTGCGTTCACAATGTCAAAGATTGGTTCAAAGTCAACATCGCCATCGCCAGGGACAGTGAACATGCCAGCGCGCACGCCGTCAAGGAAGCACATGTTCTCGGCTTTGACGCGGTTGCGGACTTCCATGCGAACGTCCTTAAGGTGGATATGGCGAATGCGCGGAAGGTATTTCTTGAGGATAGCGAGATAATCTTCGCCGGAGCAAACGAGGTGACCGGTATCGTAGAGGAGCCAGACGAGTTCGGGGTCGGTTTCAGCCATCAACCTATCGATTTCTTCAGCAGTCTGGACGCCGGTGCCCATGTGGTGATGATAAGTCATAGTCAAGCCGATTTTCTTAGCGACGGCTCCGAGCTTGTTAAGACCTTCCGTCAAAAGTTTCCATTGCTCTTCGGTGTTGTAAGGTTTATCAGCGAAAACAGCCTTATCGAACTTGCCTTGAATGCTGTTGCCCTGTTCAGCGACGTTGCAGAACTTCGCGCCCATCGTGTGGAGGAATTCGCAGTGCGCAATGAAATCTTTTTCGACTTGCTCATAAGGTTGCGTGAGGAGGAAGGAACTAAACCAAGCGGAGGCGATGCTCATGCCGCGCAGGTCGAGAGCCTTTTTGAGGACGTTAGTATCTTTGGGATATTTGCCGCCGACTTCGCAACCCGTGAAGCCCGCCAGAGCCATTTCGCTGACGCACTGTTCAAAAGTATTTTCCTTGCCGAGGTCGGGCATATCGTCGTTAGTCCAAGCAATCGGGGCGATGCCGAGTTTAATTTTAGCCATTCAAAACCCTCCTAAAAAATTTTTTACAATGAATTAAGCGTTAACTTTGTCGTAGTTGCGGAAGTCGCGCTCGATTTGCTCAAGGGAACGACCGCGAGTTTCAGGAACGAACTTGATAACAAAGAGCAAGCCCAAAAGTCCGACGCCAGCGAAGATAAAGAACGTTGCACTAAGTCCGAAGCTGAAGAGTAGTTGCGGGAAGAAGAAGCCGATAAAGAAGTTAGTTACCCACAAGCACAGGACTGCGCAACCCATGCCCATGCCGCGAAGTCTGATGGGGAAAAGCTCACTTAGCAAAAGCCACGTAACTGGAGAGAGAAAACCTTGCTGGAAGAAAAGGAAAGTGACAGTTAAGCACAAGACGACATAAGGCAGAGCAGATGAACCTTCAAAGACGTTGGAGGCGATACCGATTGCGCAAAGGCAAGCCATAGTTCCGATTTGCCCCGTCATAATCAACGGGCGACGACCGTGACGACCCATCATCCAAATTCCAAAGAACGTAGCACTGACTGAGATAACGCCGTTAGCGATGTTACCAATCAAAGCCGCTTGAGTCGAAAAACCTGCTTCCGTCAAAATCTGCGTGCCGTAGTACATAATGGAGTTGACGCCGGAGATTTGCTGACAGATTGCAACGCCCATTGCGATGAAGACGATACGGCGAACCCAAGGAACCGCCAAGTCAGAATAGGTTGCCTGCTGAACGGAGCTTTCAAGGGCGATAGTCTCTTTGATTTCGTCAAGCTCTTTTTGAGCGCGTTTCTCTTCACGAATCTTTTTGAGGACTTCGAGAGCCTCACCAATGCGACCTTGAACGATTAACCAACGCGGAGATTCAGGAACGCTCAACATGCCGAGCCACAAGACAACAGCCGGAGTCGAGGCGATAGCCAACATGTAACGCCAAATGCCGCCCGTCGAACCGAAAGTAACGCCCATAGCCGCATTGACGACGAACGCGAGGAGCTGACCAGTAACAATCATCAGCTCGTTTTGAGTGACCATGCGCCCGCGTCTTTCAGCTGGAGCCATTTCAGCTAGGAAGGCGGGAACCGTAACCGACGCGCCACCGACGGCAAGACCTAAAACAAAGCGGCAGAAGATAAGAACTTCAGCGTTGGGCGAGAGTGCGCAACCGTTCGCCGCGAAGAAAAAGATAAATGCCAAGTACAAAATCATCTTGCGACGCCCGGCAGTGTCAGCAATGCGCCCGCCCATAAACGAACCGATAGCCGCGCCCGCCAACAGACCGCTAGCGACCAGACCTTCCATAGCCGGTGTTAAGTTCAGCTGGTCAGGCATCGCCATAAAGGCAAGTGCACCGTTGATAACGCCGGTATCGTAACCAAAGAGCAAACCGCCGAACGTCGAGACGATCATAACTCGACGCAAGTACGTTTCATGAGAAATACCCTGAGCCATTTGTTGTACCCCCTCACATTTCAATGAGCTTTATATTTATACCCTAACCCAACAAATGACTCTATATCTTAGGGCTTAACCCTTGTAATCAATATTTGCGAGCCGCCGCGAGATTCGGAACCATGACTTCCTTATAGACCTTTTGAATCTTCTCGGACTTGGAGACTTGAGCGACACCCACGCGCCACCAGTCGCCGTAGCCATGAACCATCGTCTTGGGCAGAACTTTAACATCAATCAGCGTGGAGACCTTCTGCTTTTTGGAGTCTTCGATAGCCGCTTTGAGTTCTTCGGCAGTGTGCACGGTGTAAGCAACGCAACCATAGGAGCGGGCATTCATTGCGAAATCAATCGGGACAAAACCGCCGTCAAGACCAGTAGCCGTGCGGAAACGGAATTCAGTACCGTAACTACCTTGCCCGTGTCCGATTTCAAGATTGTTAATGCAACCGTTAGTCATGTTGTCGAAGAGAATGACGTTAATCTTGACGCCCTCGGCAATCAACTGCGGCAATTCGGAATGGAGCATCATATAAGCGGCGTCGCCGACCATAGCATAAACTTCGCGGTCAGGCTCGGCGAGCTTAACGCCCAATGCCGCGTTGACTTCGTAGCCCATGCAAGAAAAGCCGTATTCAACATGATAGCCGCCGACGGACTTTGCACGCCACACGCGCTGAACGTCACCAGGAATCGAACCCGACGCCGCAACCATAATCGCGTTCTCGTCGATAGTCTCGTTGACGATACCGAGCGCACGACATTGCGGCAGGCTTGAGCCAGTGAGCTTGATGAATTCTTCGCTGACTTTGGCGAAGTCCAAACCGTCGACGACTTCGGGAACGAAATCTTTGCCCGTGTACTCGACATGATAAACGCGGTCAACTTCAGCGTCGTATTTTTCTTTGGAAGCTTTGACTTCAGCTTTGTACTCGTCGGAAACTTTCCAATCGGTCTTCTCAAGTTCAGCACTCAAGGCATCGATACCCGCTTGAGCGTCCGCTACGATTTGCAAACCGTCGAGCTTGTAAGCGTGGAACTTCGACACGTTGATATTGATGAATTGGACTTCGGGATTGTGGAAAATCCATTTTGAAGAGGTCGTGAAGTCAGTATAACGAGTGCCGACGCCAATAACAACGTCCGCAACCGCCGCAATGTCATTAGCACCGCAACCGCCCGTTTCGCCGACGCCGCCGAGGTTAAGCGGGTGATTCCAAAGAATCGTACCTTTGCCCGCCTGAGTCTCGCCGAACGGGATATTGAACTTCTCCGCGAACTTGCGGAAGGACTCTTCAGCCTCGGAATACTTCACGCCGCCGCCGAAGATAAGGAGCGGTTTTTTCTTAGTCTTGAGGAGTTCGACAGCCGCCTTGATTGCGCGAGCGGCAGGAGCTTGCCGGTCGATATGATGAACGCGCTTTTGGAAGAAGTATTCGGGATAATCGTAAGCTTCGCCCTCAACGTCCTGCGGAAGAGCTATGCAGACTGCGCCAGTATCAGCGGGGTCAGCGAGAACGCGCATTGCGTTGATACAAGCCGTCATCAAAATTTCGGGGCGGGTAACTCTGTCCCAATACTTACAAACGGCTTTGAAGGCGTCGTTAGCAGTGATAGCCAAGTTCGTGGGTTGCTCCATTTGCTGAAGGACGGGGTCGGGCTGACGGTCAGCATAAGTATCGCCGGGCAGGAAAAGGACGGGAATGCAATTCGCGGTAGCAGTCGCGGCGGCAGTAACCATATTCATTGCGCCAGGACCAACACTAGACGTGCAAGCGTACATTTGCTTACGGCGTTTCTGCTTAGCGAAACCCATAGCCGCATGAGCCATGCCCTGTTCATTGCGACCCATGCGCATGATTAAATCGCCGGCGTCCTCTTCGAGAGCTTGCCCCATGCCGACAACGTTGCCATGCCCGAAGATACCGAAGATGCCCTCGAACATTTTGTTTTCTTTGCCGTCGAATTCTATGTATTGATTGTTGAGGAACTTGACGAGGGCTTGCGCCACAGTAAGTCTAATCGTTTTAGCCATTTGGTTTAAATCCTCCTTAGCGATTAGGTTGCCAAATCTTGGCGTTGGGGTCAAGGAGCCAAACATGTTCGGGCAAGTCGGTGCGAGTCTTCTTCCAAGGACCGCCTTGCTCGTCGGGCAGATGACGAATCATCCACGAATACCACATTGCATAGCCAGGAGCTGTGACTTGCGGATGCATAAGCCCGCCAGAGATTTCCGACCAGCTGTTGTGCGTAATCTTAAATGCGTTGTCGCCGATGAACGCCGCCCCAAATCCTTGCGGCTTGTCGAACTTGTAAGTATAGACTTCGGGCTGCGGGTGATTGTGCGGAATGTAGCCCGACCAACGACCTGGGCTGTTGATGACTTCGCCATTAACTTGATTCGAGAAAGGAGCGTTGCTGTAATCAAAAATCGTGCGGACGGTGCGCTCGGCGGTTGCGTTCCAAAGTCCTTGCCCGAAAATGTCGCATTGAACATCTTCCGGACGATAGAACACCGGCGCAAAGTCTCGGTCGTTCATTGTCTTTTGAATCAGCAATTCGCTGTCGACTTTTGCCTTAATCCAAACCTTTTTAGCACGAGGCACTTGCAGGCAGAAAGGATTTTCATCAACGAGCGATTCACGGTGCATGAGTTCCTTTTTGTCGTCCCAGCTGATTTCAACTTCGCCCGTCAAGATGACAATCGCGCTTTCCTGATACGGGTCTTCAAGCTCAATGATTTCGTTCGCGTCCATGACTTGATAGCCAATGTCCATTAGCATATCACTTTCGCGGGTAGTCATTGCGTTGTAGCCGTGCTTTAACTCGGTTCCGAGTCTTCCAAATTTCATTCAGAGACCCTCCTAAATTTTAGTCTTCCAATCAATTTCAGTGATGACTTCTTCGGCGGCGTGTTCCTTGATGAAGGCTTCGATTTGGTCAATGGTTTGCATAGCCTCCGAGCAACTGTGGCTTGCAACGACCATAGCCGCATGTGCCGTCGCGTGTCTTAAAGCTTCGGGGACTTCCAAACCTTCAAGCAAGCCATGCACGAAAGCCGATGCATAAGCGTCGCCGCCGCCAAAACTCTTAAGCAACTTGACATGATACGATTCGACTTTATAAGCGTGGCGGTCAGCAGTGTAAGCAACCGAACCGCGCTTGCCGTGTTTGATGACGACGATTTTATTTCCCCACGACAAATATTTTTCGGCAATCTCATGGTCGGGCGGGGTCTCGGCGTCTTCGGGCAGGAGTTCCGCGAAATTGACTTCATCACGCGAGCCGATAACCACATCACTAAGCCGCGCCATCAACGAATAGTAAATTGCAATCTCTTCTTTTGAACGCCACGTATAAGGGCGGTAGTCAATGTCGAAGATAATTTTGGTGCCGTGCATGCGAGCATGTTGAGCCGCCGTCAAGCAAGCTTCGCGACTGGGAGCCGCCGCCAATGCCAAGCCGGAAACGATTAACGCTTTGGAGCCGGCGATATAATTTTCGCTGACGTCTTCAGGAGCAATCTGCAGGTCGGCA
>JAFQZB010000315.1 GCA_017406175.1 Selenomonadaceae bacterium
GGCAGGTTCCGCGACTTCTTCAACGGCAGGTTCCGCGACTTCTTCAACGGCAGGTTCCGCGACTTCTTCAACGGCAGGTTCCGCGACTTCTTCAACGGCAGGTTCCGCGACTTCTTCAACGGCAGGTTCTGCGACCTCTTCAACGGCAGGTTCCGCGACCTCTTCAACGGCAGGTTCCGCGACTTCTTCAACGGCAGGTTCCGCGACTTCTTCAACGACGGGTTCCGCGACCTCTTCAACGGCAGGTTCAGGCGTCATGACTTCTTCTAAGGCGGCTTGTTCCTCCGGCGAAGTGGTATTCACTTCAGGCGGCGGCAACTCGTGTTGAATTTCTTCAATCGGCGACTCTTCAACTGCTGGCGTCCAGACTTCTTGGACTGGCTCTTTGAACGTTTCAAACGCCGGCTCAAAGGCTGGATTCTCTGTTAAACTATTTTTTTTTTCGTCGTCAACGTCTACGACCGTGACTTGCTTGCCGAATATGGAAATTTGCTCGGAGCCAACATCATTGACTGAACCATCAGGCGCGGTGATTTCACATTTTTCAATCTTGCCGCCGTCGCCGATGAAAACTTCCGTAACCTTGCCTTGAATGCGTCCGTTTCTGGTTATCGCCTTGGTGCCTATGACGCGGATATTTTCGTCGAGCAAGCGTTCATAATCGCCCGCCTCGTCCAAAGTCAAAATGTTTTCGCTGTGCGTGATTGTCACGGCGTCTTCGCCGATAGCAATAATCGACTCGTAGGGGATAAGCTTCACGCCGCGATACCAATCGTCGTCCTCTATCGTTATCGCCGCTACTGCACCGTTCTTGGCGTCGATTAGCAGAGTCTTGCTGACGCCCAACTCGCGCCCCTCAGTTATGCTGATAATCGGCAAGCCCAGAATCTCAACACTCTTTTTCATTCTGATACCTCCAAAACTTTTTATTTAGACTGCGCGGAGTTAATTTGCACCTTTTTAAACTCGGTGTCAACCTCCTGCAGAGTCTCCCTTGGTAATTTGTCAAACGGCGTCGACAGCATATGATGCTTTAACAATACGTCCCGCACGATACGCAAGTACCCAAGGTTGTTGGCAAATTCTTTCTTAGTCGAGGCATTGCGCTTGACTGCCGGCAACATCAACGCTTCCTCATAAATCTTTATCGCCTTAGAGTAAAGAGCCTGCTCCTTGTAAAGATTGCCCAAGTCAATCGCCACGAACGGCGCATACTCATCATTGCGATAACGCTCCAGAGCTTTCTTGTAAAGGTCAATCGCCTGCCAGACGTGCCCTTTGTCTCGCTCGTTATATGCCTTATCTAAAATGTCATCAAGCGTGTCGTTGTCGATGGACTTCGGCTCGTCTTCGGGTTTTTCTTCCTTAGCATATTCTTCGAGTTTGTCTAGCTTCAGAGTCGAAAGCGGTCGGAAGACTTCTTGCAACGGGAAAAACTCTGTGCGCTTGACTTCTTTAGGCTTGACGGGTTGTTCAGGGTTCGTGTCGACTTCTTCAGGCTTTACGGTCGGTAACGGCTTAAAGACCTCTTGTAGTGGGAACTCGTCGTCGGGCTTCTTTTCTTCGAGCTGGATTGGCTTGTCGGCGTCTTCTGATTTTATTTCGGGCAACGGTTCAAAGACCTTTTCGAGCGGGAAATTTTCCACTGGCTCCAAGTCTGCATCAGTAGCCGTCTCAGGTTCCTTAGCGTCAAGGGATATGTCTTCAGCCGTCGTCGGTTCTTTAGCGTCAAGGGATAAGTCTTCAGTCGTTGCAGGTTCCCTAGCGTCAAGGGATATGTCTTCGAGCGTCGCAGGTTCCTTAGCGTCAAGGGATATGTCTTCAGTCGTTGCAGGTTCTTTAGCGTCTGGGGATTCAACTTCAGCCGTCGTTGCAGGTTCCCTAGCGTCAAGGGATAAGTCTTCGAGCGTCGCAGGTTCCCTAGCGTCAAGGGATATGTCTTCAGTCGTTGCAGGTTCCCTAGCGTCAAGGGATATGTCTTCGAGCGTCGCAGGTTCCTTAGCGTCAAGGGATATGTCTTCAGTCGTTGCA
>JAFQZB010000316.1 GCA_017406175.1 Selenomonadaceae bacterium
CATCCGCGAAACCGGAAGTGCCGAGATGCAGGCGATAGGTGCCGGAGCGCTGAACCAAGCGGTTAAAGCAGTTGCCATTGCACGCGGCTTCGTGGCACCGCACGGCGTAGACCTCATCTGCATTCCTGCTTTTACGGACATTGAAATTGACGGGAGTGAACGAACTGCTATCAAACTCATAGTCGAACCGCGTTAATTCCTCACTCCGCCAAAGGATTTATGAAGCCGTGAAGGTGAACATTGTCAAAAGTTACGGAGGTAAAGTCAAATGGCCGGCGATTTGCACACCCATACGAATTTTTCGGACGGGTCATATTCCCCCGAAGGACTCGTGGCGGCGGCGAAAAAAATCGGTCTCCACTATCTGGGTATTACCGATCATGACACGGTTGATGGTGTTCGCCAGCTTTATGAAAACGGGCTTTATCCGGGAAGGGGCGTAAATATAATTCCTGGAATCGAGCTCAGTGCGAATCATCCAGAAAAAGACATTCACATTGTCGGTTACAACATTGATATTTACAATGAAGCTCTTTTAGAAATGATTGATAAGATTATTGAGGCGCGTTGGGAGAGATTCAGCGAAATTATCCGTATACTCCAAAACAAAAAGTACAATATTCGTGAGGCAGACGTTTTGAAAATCGCGGGCACAAGTCGTTCAATCGGACGGGCGCACATTGCCAGAACTTTGGTTAAGGTTGGCACTTTCAAAACTGTCCGCGAGGTCTTTGAAAAGATGCTCGGCAAAGGTTGCCCCGCTTACGTGCCGCGCTATCAGCCCGAAGTCGACGAGATAGTTGACGTTATTCATCAAGCGGGCGGCTTAGCGACGTTGGCTCACCCAAAACTTATCGGAGATGATGATCTTGTCGAGGAGCTGTGTAAAAAATTGGATGGGCTGGAAGTCTACTACCCCTGCCACAAGCCCGAAGACACGCAACATTATTTCTTCCTTGCTAAGAAATATAATCTGCTGATAACGGGCGGAAGCGATTTTCACGGTACGTCTTCACGATTCGTAAACAATCTCGGCGAATTCACTATAAGCGACAAGCTTGCCGAAAAATTCTTTGCCGAGCCCGTCAACTAATATTGAGCAACAAGATAATCCGTCTGCGAAATGCGGCGGGTTATTTTTTTGTCAGCTTATAATTGTATTAAAACCTTGCATATTTTTTTCAGATAAGATAGAATACGCCTGAAAACATTCTAAATGAGGTGAGCGGCGTTGCGTAAAATTTTTTTCCTAACGGCACTGTTGATGATGATTCTGACGGCTACGGCTTTTGCCGAGGAGACAACCGAAGCTAAAACTCCTGATGAACCTTCCGTTTCCGAGGAGGCAACCGAGCCTGAAGCCGAGATTCCCGAAGGTCCTTACGTTTACACGAGCGAGGATTTCAAATACTCAATAACCTGCCCGTTTAAACCCCTTGCAGTTGTAGAAAATCCTTGGCAAGAAACCGATAAGCACGGTGAGATGTTAGTCTTCGTGAGTGAAGGTATCGATGTTCTTTACGGCTACATTATCCAGGTCGACGCCTTCGATACAAATGAGGTTCCCGACTTCAACAAAGGCTCTGTGATGGCTATCGGCGAGTATCTGAGCGGGCTAAAGAAGAATAACGGCTTCGGTGACGCAAGACTGGTGAACATTAACAAGAAAAATAAAGGCGTAGCCGCCGTGACTGCCGAAAAGATTGATGTCATCAATCCGGAGACGGGCGAGGTCGAAGGCGAATTTGTCGCTGACAAGCAGTACATTTATACTTTCTTCCGTACGCCTGAAGGTCGTTGCATAAGCATTCAGCTAATAAGCGCGAATCTCGATGATAAAATGTACGTTGATACCTATCGCGGTAGTGTCGCCAGCTTCAAGGACAATATCAAAGACAAGAAGTCCAAAAAGGATAAAGATAAGAAGTCTAAGAAGGACAAGGACAAGAAAGATAAAAAGAACAAGGATAAAGAAAAGAAATAATCTAGTTGACAAAGCAAACGCCGTGTGGTATAAGTGACAACGGTTTTACTCAAAGGGGTATCGCCAAGTTGGTAAGGCACCAGACTCTGAATCTGGTATGCGTTGGTTCGAGTCCAGCTACCCCTGCCAATCTCGAAATTATTAAAAGCCTGCGTCTTAAACGGCGCGGGCTTTTTGGATTTTAAAAAGGAGGTCATGGGCATGGAAGAAACAATGGTATCGAGTTTTTCGGGAGCACTGAACTTTTTGGCATTGGGCTTGGGCGTCGTGCTATTATTCGCGGTGGCTTATCTATGGTCGAGCAACAGCAATAAGACCGCCGAGCTTGAACGAATTCAATCAGAGCTTAAGCGCATGAAAAAAACTTTGACGGCGTTGCAAGAGAAGGTCAATCAGATACGGGAGCCAAAAGTTATTTCGGAGGTTCCGCAAGCCGAGCCGTTCGGGTTGGATTTATCGGAGCCGCGAAGTTCGAGTATAACGCCGCTTGCGCCGCAAGACCCGTGGCTTAACTTCGTCGACGATTATAACAAGTTGGCGGAGGTCATGAAAAATCCGGGACAACTCATGAAATGTGAAAAATTTGTTCGGGAGCATAAGCTGAGGATTTTGACTTACGGCGGGGCGATGACTTTCCGGACGGCAATCGACGTTAAGGACAGCAGCTATTGGGCGTTCAAGTGCGGGCTTGATGAATATGCGGTCGTTCCCAATCCGATGAACCCTTGCGACGAAGAACTGCACGAGCACGGCGGCATGAAGGAGATTTACGCGCTGAACTATCAAGACGGCGTTTATCGGAAGTACTTTGTTAAGTTGCCGGCGATTGTCAATTTGAACGGGGACGGCGTTTGGCAGATAAAAAATCCGGGCGTCGTTAATTTGGAGAGGAAATGACATGAAAAAGTTTTTTGCGATGATGTGTGCACTAATGATATTGCTGACGGGTTGCGGCGAAGTCAAAGAAGTTCAAGCCGACATGTTGCCGCCGCTCGACCCAATCGAGGAGCAATTAAACTCGATGACGCTGGAGGAAAAAGTTGGGCAGATGGTTATGGTTGGCGTCTATGGCACGGAGCTTAACGAGGACATAATTTATTCGTTGAATAACTTTCACTTTGGCGGCGTTATTTTTTTTGATAGGAACCTTGAGAGCGTCGCGCAGGCTAAGAAGTTCGCTGAAGACATTGAGGCGGCGGCTAATCAGAAGGCTCCGCTGTTCTTTGCAATCGACGAGGAAGGCGGGCGCGTTGCTCGCGGCAGAGATTTTTTGGAAGTCGCCCCGTCTCAGGAAAGCATCGGTCAGAGCGGAGACCCAGCCAACGCAACTTATTGGGCTAAGCACAACGCGACGATTCTAAAAAGTATCGGCATGAACATAAACTTTGCGCCCGTGGCGGACGTTGGTAGCCGTGATACTCGTTCCTTCGGTGACGACCCGCAACTTGTAGCCCAATTTGTCGACGCCGCCGCGCAGGGTTACGAGGCTGAAACCTTTCTTTACACGCTGAAGCATTTCCCTGGCATCGGCAAAAGCAAGATTGACCCGCACAAAGAAGTTTCCAGCGTCGAGGACAGCAAAGCAGTTTTGGACGTCGAAGACTTGCCGACGTTCAAAAAAGTTATTCGCGAACACGACAACTCAAGATTTATGATTATGGTCGGGCATTTGAGATACGACGCATTAGACCCCGTGAACTCGGCGAGCCTGTCCCCTGCCGTCATGACTGGGCTTTTGCGCAACGAGCTGGGCTTTAGCGGCGTGGTGATTACCGACGATTTGGAGATGGGCGCGATTAAGAACCATACGGACTTGGCTAGCTTGGGCGTGCAGATGATTAAGGCGGGCGGCGATATTGCGCTTGTCTGCCACAACTACGAGAGCCAGCAGATTGTTTATAACAGCATACTTGCGGCGGTTCAGCGCGGCGAAATTTCCGAACAACGCATTAATGAATCCGTCCGCCGAATTTTACGCATGAAGGCGCATTTGTAATGGGAGGCGATTGTTATGTTGCGGCATATTTTTATCGGGACGTTCAAGGCGGACATAAGCGGCGCAATTAAAAGCAAAGTTCTTGTCGACTTGCGGGCAATGCGTAGGAAAATCCCCGGCATCATCTCGTTGGATGCAAACTTCAGCACGGGTTGGGTCGGCAGTGAAAATTCCGTCGTCATGACCGTTGACTTCGCGACCAAGGAAGACTTTGATAATTACATGGCGCACCCTTACCACGTTGACCACGTTGCGAAATTGGGCGAAGCTTATATTGCCAGCTACGTTGTCGCGCAGTTCGAGTTATGATAGTTTCAATCGCACAATTCAAATCGGAGCTTGGCAAGGTCTACGAAAATTTTTCTACGGCGGCAAGGCTAATCGAGGCGGCGCAGGGTTCGGACGTGATACTTTTGCCGGAGCTTTGGTCGACGGACTATTACCCCACGCCAGTTGAGACTTTCGCGGACATTGACGGCATTAAAACTAAAGAATTTCTCTGCGCGGCGGCTAAAAGGTTCAACGTGAACATAATCGGCGGCTCAGTCATTGTCCAAAGCGGCGGGAAGATTTTCAATCGTTGCCACGTCGTCAATCGTCGCGGGGAAATCGTCGCGGCTTACGACAAAACGCACCTGTTCAGCTTTGCGGGCGAGGATAAAGTTTTCAATGCAGGCGATAAGGTTTCTGTCGTGACTTTGGACGGCGTTTGTTGTGGCGTGGCGATTTGCTATGACCTGCGTTTTCCCGAATTCATAAGGAAGATTGCGCTGGCGGGTGCGGAAATTATCTTTATCCCTGCCGCCTGGAGCTTAAAACGTTTGACGCCGCGACAGATTTTAACTAAAGCGCGGGCGATTGAGAATCAAGCCTTCGTGGTCTTCGCGAACTCGTCTGGCAAATCAGAGGTCGTCAATCCCCGCGGCGAAGTCATTGCCGAAAGCGGGCGCGGCGAAGAACTTTTGACGGCGCAAATCAATCTAGACGAACGCGCAAAAGTTATCGCAACTATGAATCTCCTTGCCGATAGGAATTTGAGCGTTGACGCATGAAAATAGAGCCGCGACTTTTGCCGTGGCTCCAGAATGTGTAGGCTTTGTTTTGACGTAGTTCGCGGGTTCATCTTCGAGCTACGTTTTTTTTGTCCCAGACGTTTCTTAAGACTTGGGGAAGTCCTAAGCTGTGTAGGATTTCTGCGACGGACTCGCGGGTTCATCTTCGAGCCGCGCCGCCTGCCGTAGAACGAGCTACCTGCTTGAGACTTGGGGAAGAATCTAGGCGGGCTTCTCGTCCCTTAGATTTTACGACGTTGCTTTGACGATTCGCATAAAAGGTACCGGCATCAGCTGATCAAGCTTTAGGTGAGCCGCCGCCTTTCTGCGAGCCTTTCAAGCTCCCAAGCGTCGAAATATATAAACCTGCTCCGAACATTCGCGGGCAAGGGTAACCTGGAAAGCCGAACCCAATCGCTTGAGTTCTCTGGGCGGGCGAGTGATCAAATCGCCGCCTTCAAAAGTCAATCGGCTAGGACTTTTGCCCTAAGCCGCCGTGATTTTATAACCAATATCCCTTTCGTGTCAATACTTTAAATGAAACCGCCCTGAACGTCATTCCTCCTGCAAAAAGTTTTCGATAGCCGACGAGATAACATCTCCACCGAAGCCACGAGCTACTAAGAATTGCCACGCCTTAGCCTTGAAGGTCTTATCGTCCTTCCGCTTGAATTTCTTTTCCAGCAGACGAGTCGCTGCTAAGCGTTCGTGTTCGTCGGCGTCGTCGGGGATAAGCTGTTCGATAAAATTTTTGTCAAAGCCGCGTTGCATAAGCTTGTAGACAATCTGCCGCACACTTAGCTTGCCTTCCTCGTAGAGATTTTCAAACTGCCGCCGGCACGTTTCCTCATCGTCCAGGTAATTAGCCTTCTTGAGCTTGTCAATCGCCTCGTCGACTTCTGCGGCGTCATACTTCCTTATAAGCAACTTCCGCCTTAGGACTGTCGAGCTTTGGTCTTGTCGTGCTAGCAAGTCTGTTGCCTTCTGCAGGGCGGTTTTGTTTTGCTTAATCATTTTCGTTAAAAGTCTCCGCGTCTGCGAAGTCTTCCTCCGTATCATTTTCCGTCGTCTCAATCGGCTTTATCGACTTCAACGCCGCCTCTTGAATCTTGTCTTCAATCTCTTTTGCTAGGTCGGGGTGTTCGGTCAAATATTTCTTAGTGTTCTCCTTGCCGTTGCCGAGCTTCGCGCCGTTGTAGTAGATGTACGCGCCCGCCTTGCTTAGTATGTCGAACGCAACGCCCATATCGATAACGCTACTTAGTTGCGAATAACCCTCGCCGTAAATCAAATCGAACTCGGCGGCACGGAAAGGCGGCGCAACTTTATTCTTTGAAACTTTCATCTTGACGCGATTGCCGACAATCTCCGAGCCTTGCTTAATCGGTTCACCCTTCCTGACCTCAAGCCGAATCGTCGAATAGAATTTCAAGGCGCGTCCGCCCGTCGTGACTTCTGGACTGCCGAACATAACTCCGACCTTTTCGCGAACCTGATTGATAAAGACAACGATTGTATCCGTCTTGCTAATGACGCCCGCCATTTTACGCATCGCCTTGCTCATCATTCGTGCGTGCAGTCCAACTTGAGCATCGCCCATTTCGCCATCAATCTCACTCTTTGGCACGAGCGCGGCGACCGAATCAACGACGATAATATCAACGGCACCAGAGCGAACCAGCGTTTCTACAATGTCTAGCCCTTGTTCGCCGGTGTCGGGTTGCGAGAGCAGAAGATTATCTACGTCGACGCCGAGCCGCTTTGCATACGCAGGGTCAAGGGCGTGTTCCGCGTCTATAAAAGCCGCCGTGCCGCCTTGACGTTGAACCGCGGCTATCATGTGCAAAGTAACTGTCGTCTTGCCGCCAGCTTCGGGTCCGTAAATCTCGGTTATCCTGCCGCGTGGAAGTCCGCCGACCCCCAACGCAATGTCCAGAGGCAAAATCCCCGTAGACAACGCTTTAATATCTTTGCGCGTCGTGTCGTCGCCCAGCCGCATGATTGCCCCTTTGCCGAATTGCTTTTCGATATTCTTTAATGCCGCCGCTAATGCTTCTTGCTTCGTCATGATTGCGCTCCTTTATCATCTTATTTTTGCCGTGATTATATCAAAGAGCCGTGTGATTGTAAAACGACAACAAAAAAGACCGCCGAACTTCTGCTCCGCAGTCTTAAACAACTAGCTCTTTCCAATTAAGCAAGCCCGCGTTCCTTAGCCGCCTTCATGTAGCCCTGATAACGTGCACTGCTAGGACTTCTGCGCCAACGCCTAAGTTCTTCGCGCAACTCTTCGCGGCTCATGCTCATTCCTTCGCGATAGTATTCTTGAATTTTTTCTGCCCATTCCGTTCCTTTGTTATACAAGTCGCTGAAAAATCCCATAAACAATTCCTCCTAACCTTTGCTGACCTTGATTCTATTCTGCCCATATTCGACGCTGTAGCGTTTGCCGCAAACAGGACAACTAATCGTTAATCTTCGTCGTCCTCATCGTTTTCTTCATACAAACTTTCATAAGCAACCTCAGAAATAACGATTTCATAATTATCGCGTGTTCCGTCCTGGTAATCATCGAAGCCGAAAAACAAAGCCCTATAGCCCATGAAACGTCCGCGTCTATTATCTTTTGGGGGAACAAGAGACTCCTCCAACGTCTTGCGGAGATTTAAGCTCAATTCGTTCGGGCGAACCCTTGCCACGTAGAAAGTATCGTTAGCTCTTACGCCTAAATATTCTTCCATCTTCCATTTCCCGAATCTGACTACATTACTGCTCCTCATAAAAAGTTTTTCAACAAGTTCCATTTGATTATTCGTCATCATTTGACCTCCTTAAATAAACAACAAGTCAATGCGTCTTTTATTATCCTTTGCTGACTTTAAGCTTGCCTTGCCCGTATTCGACGCTATAGCGTTTGCCGCAACTGGGACAACTGCCGCCGGTGTGTTGGGGTCGCGGCGTGTCGATTGGGTATGAACCGAGCTTACGCCCGCAGTGCGGACAATTCACGCTCTTTGAAGCCATATACATCACTCCTTCTTGCCGGAAAATATTTTGTCTGCCTTCTCGAATTGCTCAAGCATTTTATCCATATCTTCGTTGAGTTTTTTTATCTCCTCGAACGTATCTTTCATGTCGCTCCAAAAATTTTTCAAGTCCGATTTGTAAATGCCGTCAATATCAGTGAGCAAAGCCAATTCCACGTCCAACGCTCTGGAAATCCTTATCAGCATTGGCAGAGAGATTGTTTTATTTGTGGAAGCGTTCTCGATTTGCGACAGATAGTTTTTATTTATGTTCAGCTTGTCGGCGAGTTCTGCTTGGGTCATGTTCCTCAGCTTGCGAAAGCCTGCGATACGCATTCCGATACAGCGCATTTCGGCTTGAAAATCTTCCTTCATGTGTTCTCCTCCCGACCTTTGTTTGATAAATATTCTACCAAAAATTTCCCCGTTGTCGATTAACTGAAAGTCGTATTCCTACACCCTTTAGATACACTTTAACAAAAAAGCCCCCGCACAGGGAGCTTAGATAATCTTCAAGTCAAATTGCAATCTTGACAGGCTCTGTACCAGTTATTTACGTCGTTATTCAAAAGCAGTGCCGGATTCGCCGCAACATATTCCATAAACCAACCGGACAACCCATCCCAATCTTCCAATTTGCCTGGCGGGTGAAGTGTCCAACCAATTTCCTTAAGTGTGGAAGTCGACTTTGCCATATTCCGTTTCATTGACGTGCAAACCAAATTATCATCGTCATTCGTGCCAACGAAGGCAAGCGGGATAATGTGGTCAATGCTCGGAAATAAATCCCAACAAGCTTGATGAGTTTCGTCCGTCTTCCAATTTGCATGACAAGGAAAAACATCGGGCAACGTAGCCGACAAGACACACAGCACGCCCGGAAAGATTAGCCGTTCGCCCGAATAGCGGTCGATAAAGTCGTCTCTCATGAACAGGGCGATTTGCTCCTTCTTCGTAAATGCCTTGCGTTTCTTGAGCGGCTTAACGTGTGGATAATTTGTCCGAATGATATATTTTGCTTGTTCTATGTCGCCGACTGTCAGAGCTGTGCAAGTCTGTTTGATAGCGTTTACAGAGCTTAACAATACCGCACCTCTTTACATGTAGTCGATTGAGGATTTCTGCTTCTCTTGCTTCATAAAGCCCAGTTTCTTAGCGACCCACTCCGTTATGACGAACAGCACGGGGATAACGAAGATTCCCAGCATCGTCGCGAAAAGCAAACCGCCCACGACGCAAACGCCCATACCATTTCGAGCTGCAGAACCTGCGCCCGTCGCCACAGCTAAGGGCAAGCAACCGATTATGAACGCAAAGGAAGTCATGAGTATCGGACGCAAGCGCAAGCCCGCCGCCTCAATAGCCGCCTTGACGGGGGGCATTCCTCTATCGACGCGGACTTTTGCGAACTCGACGATTAGGATTGCATTCTTCGCCGCCAAGCCGATTATAGTTATAACACCAATCTGGAAGTAAACGCTATCTTGTAATCCGGCGTTTTGCTGACCGTTGTTAAGAAACGCCTCAAACCACGCCATGAAGTATTCCGAGAAGACCGCGCCGAAAAGTCCTGTAGGCACGCTGAGCAACACCGCATACGGCACCGACCAACTTTCATAAAGCGCGGCGAGCATTAGGAAGACGAACACCAACGCCAACGCTAAGACTTGCCCGGTGGAGCTTGCCGCTTTTTTTTCTTCGCGAGACTGCCCCGACCACTCGATATTGAAGCCGACGCCCGCCTCCTCGTTGACGATTTCTTCAATGGCAGCCATTGCTTGACCGGAGGAATAACCTTGCCCCGCGTTGCCCTGAATCGTCACTGCACGCGCCGCATTGAACCTTGAAATCTGCGTTGGACCTGTCGAAAGTTTTGGCGTGATTAAACTCATGAGCGGCACCATTTGCCCGCCCGAACCTTTGACGAAAACGAACCGAGCGCAGTCCGCCTCTGAACGATAAAGCACGTCCGATTGAAGCATTACCTTGTAAGTGCGCCCGAACTTGTTAAAGTCGTTTACTTGCATGCCGCCGAAATTGACTTGCAGAGCCGTGAAGACGTCCGCCAAATTCACGCCGAGGAGTTTAACCTTTTCGCGGTCAATCTCGTATTCGACGGTCGGGGAGGCAATGTTAAAGGTCGTGCGCACTCCTTGCATTTCTGGACGCTGATTGGCTCTGGCGACGATTCGTTTTGTCAGGTCGTCAAGCTCCGTGTCCGTGTGTCCCGCCATGTCTTGAAGTTGCATAGACCAGCCGCCGACGTTGCCTAAGCCGGGCAGTGCGGGCGGGTTGAAGGCGATAACCTGCGCTTCGGGAACAGTCATTGCGCCGAGCCTAAACATCGTCCCGATACACGCATTAACCGACGCATCCTTGCCGCGCTTAGTCCAATCCTCCAGACCGCAGACGATAATACCCGCGCTAGGCTTTGCGCCGAACGACAGAATATCAAAGCCCGTAATCATCATGCAGTTTTTAAGCCCAGGCATCTCCTTCATAACCGCGCCGCCGAGCTTGTCAATCGTCGCAACGGTATGATTCATTGAAGTTCCTTCGGGCAGGTTTATCGACGTGAAGAAATATCCTTGGTCTTCTTCGGGTACGAACGTGGACGGGAGCCGCTGATAAATCAATCCCGTAACACCGACGATAATCAGCAGGAAGACTATCGCGAGCTTTGAACGCTTGATGAACGCCGCGACGATATTAACGTAAGAATTCTTCGTGCGGTCGAACCAGTTATTGAAGGCGTTAAAGAACTTGTCGAAGAGCCCCTGTTTTTTGTTGGGGTCTTTAGGTTTAAGAATCATGGCGCAAAGTGCCGGCGTCAAAGTCAGCGCGACGAATGCCGATAAGCCCATGGAAATTGCGATTGTTAGCGCGAACTGCCGATAGAGGACGCCCATCATGCCGCCGAGGAAAGCAACGGGCACGAACACCGCCGCCAAGACGAACGCAATAGCCACGACCGGTCCTTGCACCTCGTCCATAGCGCGTTCAGTTGCGTCCACGGGTTGCAGTCCTTCTTCCATGTGGTGTTCGACGTTTTCGATAACAACTATTGCGTCGTCGACGACCAGACCGATTGCCAAAACCATTGCGAACAGTGTTAGCGTATTGATTGAGAAGCCTAAAACGATGAACGCCGCGAACGTTCCGATTAACGACACGGGCACGGCGAGGAGCGGAATCAGCGTTGCCCGCCAACTTTGCAGGAAGATAAAGATAACCAGCACGACCAGAGCCAACGCCTCAATGAACGTGTGCGCGACTTCATTAATCGAGGCGCGGATATAATCTGTGCTGTCGAAGATTTCGCTGATAAAAAGGTTGGGCGGTAGGTTCGGTCTCTGCCGTTCGATAATGTCTTGCACGCCGCGGACGGTTGTCATTGCGTTTGCGTCGCTGGTTAGCTGAATACCGAAGCCGACAGCCGGATAGCCATTGAACTTCGCGACGATATTATTTTGGCGTTGCCCCGGCTCAATTCTGGCAACGTCTTTCATGTAAACAAAGGTGCCGTCGTCGTTCGCCTTGAGGATAATGTTCTCGAATTGTTCAATCTCCGTGAGCCGCCCCTGAACTTTGCCAGTGAATTGTTTCTCCTGACCTTGCGCCAGAGGCATTGAACCGATTGTGCCAGCCGCCGCCTGAAGGTTCTGTTCGTTAATGGCGGCTGAAACGTCGGAAACAGCCAAATCGAATTCGGCGAGCTTGTCGGGGTTGAGCCAGATACGCATTGAGTAATCGGAGCCGAAGATTTGAACATCGCCCACGCCGTCGACGCGTTTAATCTCGTCCATCAGATAAATATCGGCGTAGTTCTTCATGAAAGCGCGGTCGTATTCACCGGTCGGCGAGTACATTGATAGGAACAGAGCCATTTCATTGGACGCCTTACGAGTCGTGACGCCTTGCCGCTGAACGTCGGTTGGCAAGCTTGCGTTGGCGATTGCGACGTTGTTTTGAACCTTAACGGAGTCCATATCGCCATCGGTGCCGACCTCGAAGACGACTTGCAAGCTATATCGTCCCGTGTCGTCAGAGTTGGAGCTCATGTAGTCCATACCGTCAGTACCGTTTACCTGCTGTTCGATGACTTGCGCGATAGTTTCGTTGACGACTCCGGCATTAGCCCCCGTGTAAGTCGTGCTAACGGAGATTGTCGGCGGAGAGATTTGCGGATATTGCGCGATTGGCAGTTGCATTCCCGCCAGGATTCCCACAAGCGTAATTATCAGCGCAATGACTATCGCAAAGATTGGTCTGTGAATAAAAAATTTTGCCATAAGCAGTCTCCTTCGCGGGGAATCAGTTCCCCAAATAAATTTTCTCGTCCGTCAAGTTTTCAGTTCGCGCCAAGACAAATGCCGCCGCTACGTCGCCCGTCACGTTGAAGCAAGTTATAGGTCTGTCGCAGAGTGCGCCGATACAAAACACCAGCCCTGTAATATCGTTGGGCACGCCGAAGGTACCGACGATTGTCAAAATGCAAATCACTCCAGCATTGGGCACGGCAGGCATTCCGACGGACAGAGACACGGTCATTGCCAAAATTGCCGCCAGAGTGTTCAAGTCGACTTCCACGCCGTACATCTTCAAGAACATAATCGACATACTAGACAAGCCAATACAAGCACCGTTCATGTTGACAGTCGTGCCAATCGGAATGGCGAATGAAGAAATCTTCGGCGAAATACCAAGTTTCTCCGTGCAAAGCTTCATCGTTATGGGCATTGAGACACTACTACTGCTCGTCGCAAAAGGTACAGTCCACATCGACGGGATTTTCTTTAGGAAAGGCAACGGAGTAATTTTCCCTAAGAACAAAATCATCAGCATATAGACGCCGAGCATTAAGATAAGGCAGACCAGTTGCAGGAAAACCAATTTGGAAATCTCCAGAAGTAGCTCCGTGTTCGTGTCCAGTGCCATAGACATCATCGCGGAAAAGACTATCAGCGGCATAAAGGAAATTATCATGCCGACCATCTTCATGAACAGTTCGTTGCAGTTGTCTATGAGTTCTTCAAGGAGCTTGACTTTTTCGCCGAGCGCGTTCAAACATATTCCCGACAGCACGGCTATAAAAATCACCTGCAATAAGTTTCCGTCGACAATCGGGCTAACCAAGTTGTTCGGGATTATGTCGACGACAAATTTAACCAGCGAAAATTCGTAAGGCTGACCCTTGACGTTATCGGCGACAATCGTCGCGACTTGAGGTGCGCCGCTTTGAAAGAAAATCATCGAGAGCATCAACGTAATCGCCGCAGCAATGCCCATTGTACTCACATACAAGCCGATTAACTTTGAACCGACTTTGCCGAGGTTAGCACCTTCGCCCATGCCCTTGACGCCGCTTATAATGCTAAAGAAAATCACGGGCGCGATAACCATGTTCAGCGCGTGCAGAAACATCGTATTGATTGGCGTCATAATATCTTTTTCAATGAACGAAATTATTTCGGGCGAAAGAATTAAATTCATCAACACACCGCAGACGACGCCGCCCGCCATTGACCCCAAAGTCAGCTTCATCAGGCGGTTGCTTTCGTCGCGCACGTTGATTATCACGACGCTGAAATTTTTCTCGCGGAACCAGTTTATCCTCTGCCGATTAGCCTTGAGAATCAGTAAGCGGTAATAATCTTCGTCCTCGCTCCATTCCGAAATGTTGACGGCTGAAAAGGTCGGACTATCGGCGGCGGTCATACGAACTTGAACCTTGCCGAAAAAGTTTTTGACGACGCGAACTTTAACTTGCTTGGCGTTTCGGCGATTAATCATGAGCCAAAAGATTTCTTCGACCAAAAGCTCCGTGTTCAAAATGTCGCGTGGTTCAACTTTCAATCGTTCAAGTTGTTTCTCAAGTTCCTCGTTCATTTGCGAAAAATTTTCTGCGGTTATCAAGATTGATTCCATGTTAGGTTATTCCTTATTTGCCGCGCAAGTTATCGGGGGCATTGGGATTAGTATTGGGTGCAGTGAGTCCCGCGTCCGCGTTATAAGTGCTAGTGACGTTCGCAAGCGTGAAGCCCATTTCGCCGGGCGTAACAGTCTTAACATCAAGTTCAACGCCCTCGCGCAAGTTCGTCAAGCCTTCTACAACAACAGTATCGTCCGTGCTAATGCCGCTGTTCACGACGAAATAACTGCCGACTTGGTCGCCAAGCTCCACGGTGCGTGCCTCGGATTTATTCTCTTTGCCGACGACCATAACGAACGACTTGCCTAAGAGCTGCTGAACGGCTCGTTGCGGAACTAAGATTGCATTAGGAATGACTTCGCCGGTTAGTTTGACGCGGGCGAACATGCCGGGCATCAAAAGACCGCTGGGATTAGGAAAGAGTGCTTTCATGATAAGCGAGCCAGTGTTGTTTGCAAGCTCGCGGTCGACCTCGACGATACGACCTTCAAAAGGATATTCTTTGCCGTCGGAAAGAGTTATCGTCACGTCGATTGGGTTATGGTCGGATTGCATGTTCTGAACCGTCATGAAGTGCAGGTAATCCGCCTCGCTTATGGAGAACTGAACAAAGATTGGGTCGGGCGCACCGATTGTAACCAGATTAGTTTGCCCTGATGATACGAACGTACCGATTGACACGTCGTCGACGCCGAGCTGACCTGACATAGGCGCGTAAATCTTTGTGTCGTCGAGATTCTCTTGAGCAGTCCTAAGGGCGGCTTGGCAGGCGTAAATTGCCGCCTCGTTTGCCTCGCACGTCGCCTCGTCTGCCCGGACTTTTGCCGCTTGAGTAGTTACGGCTTGTTCGGGGATTGCCGATTCTTTAAACAGTTGCTCATTGCGCCGCAAGTCCGTCAAAGAGTTGTTGTAAGTCGCTATCGACTGCTGAAGAACCGCCTCGGCTTGAGCTAAGTCGGCTTGCGCTCGGAGAACGGCGGATTGATATTGCCGCGAATCGATTTGATAGAGCAACTGCCCCGCCTCGACGTATTGCCCGCCGACGATATACTTTTCGACGACGTTGCCTGAGACTTTTGATTGAACCTTAACTTCCTCCGTGCCGACCAAATGCCCGGCGTACTCACTTGCTAGCGGCGTGTCTCGTCGAATGACCTTCATCGCTTTGACTTGCGCCTTTTGAACTTGAGCTTGCTGTTGCTTATCGTCACCGCAACCGCCGAACAGTATCGAAGACGCGGCGAGAATTGCCGCCAGTGTCGTCAATTTGGCTTTCGATAAAACCACTTAGACCCCTCCCATTTCTCTGCGTATTTGCTAAAGAATTTTAAGGTTTCGGCGGCTAAATGTCAATTTGAACTTGCGCGAACAATAAGTTATAATGCGGGCGGGAGATGATGTCTTGAAAAAATTTTTTAAACTACGCGAAGACCGGAGATTGAAGGTCGGCGGCAAAACTTTGATTATGGGTATCTTGAACGTCACGCCCGATTCATTTTCGGACGGCGGGAAGTATTTCTCGGTCGAGGCGGCGACGGCTCATGCCGCGCAGATGATTGAATACGGCGCGGACATTATCGACATAGGCGCGGAGTCCACCAGACCGAACGCGATTCCAATCAGTGCAGAGGAAGAGTTCGCCCGCCTTGAAAAAGTCGTGCCTGCAGTAAAGAATCTCGGCGTGCCAATCTCAATCGACACTTATAAACCCGAAGTCGCCTCGCGTGTCTTGCAGATGGGGGCGGACATTATAAACGACGTTCACGGCTTGGAAGATGTGCGCATGATTGACGTTGCTAAAAAGTTTAATGCACCAGTCGTCGCCATGCACAATGAGAAGTGTTCGGACGCTGACATTGTCGAGGACGTGAAAAGATTTTTCCGACGCACAGTAAAGAATTGTTTGGAGCACGGCTTCGACACCACGCAAATTATCTTCGACCCTGGCATAGGCTTCGGGAAGACTTACAGCGATGACTTGACGATATTGCGCCGCCTCAGGGAGCTTAGGACTTTGGACGAACGAAGAATCCCTTTGCTGATTAGTGTAAGCCGCAAACGCGTTATCGGGCGGGCGACGCGGCTTAGCCTTGACCAACGCGACGAGGCGACTGGGGCTTTGTGCGTCGACGCGATAACTAAGGGCGTAAATATTGTCCGCGTCCACAACGTCAAGATGATTTCGCGGATGTGTTTGATGATTGACAGACTGATTAAAGGAGACAGGGTAGCATGACGGACAAAATTATTTTGCAGGGCTTTGAAGTCAAAGGGCGGCATGGTTGCTCGGAGGAGGAGCGCAAGCACGAGCAACCTTTTATCGTGGACTTGGAACTTTATCTGGACTTGTCGCAGTCGGCGAAGACTGACGACTTGGGCGACTCTATTGACTATACGCTTATCCTTGACGACGTTAAGAAGATTATCGGCGGCACCTCGCGCAATCTGATTGAAACCGTCGCCTATGACATCAGCGAGTTCTTGCTTAGGCGTTATCTGCTCTTGGAGGGCGTGAAGATTGTTCTTCGCAAGCCCAATCCGCCCGTCAAAGAGAAATTCGCGGGCGCGGCAGTCGAAATCGTCCGCCACAGATGATTTACTATCTGGGCTTGGGGGCGAACCTCGGCGAACGTGAACGGACATTGCGGCGGGCGATTGAACTCATAAAAAAAATTCCCGCCGTCAAACTTCAGCGGGTGTCGTCGTTTTATGAGTCGGAGCCGTGGGGCGTCGTCAATCAACCGAACTACATCAACGCCGCGATAAAGATAGCAACGGAGAGGGAGCCGCTGGACTTGCTAGACGAGTTGCAACGGATTGAATTGGAGCTGGGCAGAGTTCGCCGCGAGCATTGGGGCGCACGCACGATTGATATTGACGTTCTCTACGGCGCGGAAATTTCTTGCGAACGGCTGACGGTGCCGCATAAGTTCCTTTTCGACCGTGACTTTGCATTAGTGCCGCTCAAGGAGATTTGCCCGACGCTTGATTGCAAGTTGCATGGCGATAAAGTCTTCCGCGTGGCAGGTTCGCCGATTGACTTTGGGCTTAAGCTCGTCGCGTGCATTGATAAAGACTTCGGGCTGGGCAAGGGCGGTCGATTGCTTTTCCGCATTCCCGAAGACCTAAAGAACTTCCGAAGCCTGACGCTTGGTCACACGATAATTTACGGACGCAAGACGCTTGAGACCTTCCCGAATCGTCAGCCGCTAGACGGGCGCAGGAACATTATCCTAAGTCGCACGCTGAAGAGTTTATCGGGCGCGGAGGTCGTCGGCAGTGTCGAGGAGCTGTTTAACGTCCTTGACGCGGCAGAGAACTTTGTTATCGGCGGCGGGCAAATCTTTAACGAACTCATTGCATACGCGGCGGGCAACGTGACGTTGCATCCAGCGAACGCGTCCAAGTCGTCGATAAACTCAGCTAATCCCCGCGCTCAAATGAAGAACTTTGTTATCGGCGGCGGGCAAATCTTTGATGAACTCATTGCATACGCGGCGGAGATTCTTTTAACGGTCGTCGATGCTAAGGCTCAAGCCGATACTTTCTTCCCGAACGTTGACGACTTCACCTTGACTGATAAGAAAATCCTTGACGGCTTCGAGTTTAGGAGATATACACGATGAAGAAGATTTTTAAAAACGATTGGCAAGAGCTTTTAGCGGACGAATTGAACGAGCCGTATTATCAGGAGTTGCGCAAGTTTCTAATCGACGAGTACAGCACGAAGAAAATTTTCCCGAACATGTACGACATCTTCAACGCCCTGCACTACACGAGCTACGCGGCTACAAAGGTCGTAATCTTGGGGCAAGACCCGTATCACGAGCCAGGGCAAGCGCACGGCTTGAGCTTTTCTGTTTTACCGGACGTGCCGCCGCCGTCGTCGCTGATTAATATCTTTAAGGAGTTGCGGAGCGACCTCGGTTGCTTTATCCCGAATAACGGTTGCTTAGAGCCGTGGGCTAGGCAGGGCGTTTTGCTTCTCAATGCCGTCTTGACTGTCAGGGCGCACGCGGCGAATTCTCATCGCGGGCACGGCTGGGAGACTTTCACGGATAAGATAATTCGCCTGCTCAACGACCACGAACGCCCGCTTGCCTTTATCCTGTGGGGCAATCCCGCTCGGCGCAAAAAAAATATGATAACGAACCCGCGCCATTTTATCGTTGAGTCGGCGCATCCCAGTCCGTTATCAGCTGACAGAGGTTTCTTCGGCAGTCGTCCATTTTCCCGCGTGAATCAATTCCTAGAATCAATCGGAGAAACGCCTATCGATTGGCAAATCCCCAATATCTAGAAAGGAGTCGCCCTCATGACGAAAAAAACGATTACTCAAATCCTTATGGCGGTCTTGATTATCTCAAATATCTATCTGGTTTATCGCGTCAATGCAAACACGATGTCGATTGCCTCATACGACGCGGGCATTAATCAGCGCACAGGCGTCGGCAAACTCGAAAGTTTCTGGACAAAATATATCGGCGGCTCCAAAGGGCTTGGAACTTACGAGGACAGAGAGCGCGCCGAGGCAGATAGTCAAACGGTTACTTACGTTCTCTTTGTACTGGACGCTGTTCTTATCGGGGCAATGTATTTGCTTAACAGGAAACCCAAGCCCAAACCCGCGCCCGTCGACGAGGACGACTGGAGAAGCCCGCGTAGGTCTCGTCGTCGCAGATAATCATTCAAAATCCCGGCAGTAGTAGCGTATCTCGTCAAGCCTTCTGTAAAGGTTATCGCCGGGGCAAGCCGTGTCGTTCAAATCCCGGTGCCCGACGATAACGCCCTTTTGCATTGGGTCTAGCTTGTACCTTTGACAAAGCCACGCCGTCAACAGCTTAAGCGAATCCATCTGCACCGACGGAACTTTAACTAAGTCGAAGTTGCCCGCAACGCAAATCCCGACGGAGTTCTTGTTATGTTGATAGGCATGAGCACCGACCGCTAAAGGCTTGCGCCCTTGCTCTATCCTGCCGTCCTTGCGTATCACGTAATGATAGCCGATTCCCGCCCAACCGTTTACTTCTTGGTGGAACTTGTGAATCTCCTCGGCGGAAGAATCCTTATCGCCGTCGGGAAAGCCTGCATGGTGAATCACGATGACTTCAGTTGACGGTCGCTCCTCGTACTCGGTGAACCGCAAAAATAATTTTCTTATCGGCGGCTCCCACGTCTCCAAGATGTAGGCGGCTGCTTTTTTGTCGCCCAAAAACATTCCGCACGCCGTCAAAGCCAACGCCCTTAAAAATTTTCTCCTGTCCAATGCGTCGCCCCCTAGACCTTCGGCAAGACACGCAAGGTTATCTCGCCCGTGAAATTGTCGTGCCCCGCAAAGGATATGTCGTGATTGCCGGGCGGCACGTCAAGCGAAGTCTCCTGCGTCTTGTCAAAGGTGTAACTCTTGCCGCCGACGATTACTTCAATCTGCCCTTGCTCAATCTTCGTATCGACTGCCAAAGCCCCGCTAACTAACAGGGACTTTGAATCGCTCGTGTCGTTGAAGTTCTTGCCCGACATTTGAATTTCAGTATCAGTCGATTTAATGGAATGGCTTTCCGTCGAACAGCCGCCCACAATCAGAGCCGCCGCCAACATCATCATGCAAAAAAGTTTCTTCAAGTCTTATCGCCTCCGTTGAATCGTAAAGCAAACATCGTAATATCGTCCGATTGTTCAGCCTCGCCGACGTGCTTTGCCAAATCGCCGCGAACATTCCTAAGCAAATTCTCCAAGTCCTTTGTACAATCCGTCGAATTCATGAAGGCTATCAAGCGGTCGGGCAAATACTCTTCCTCCTTGACGTTCAAAGCCTCGGTGACACCGTCGGTATAAAGGAAAAGCAAATCGCCACGTTCAAGATTAATCTTCTGTTCGATAAAAGGAATGCCGTCCATGGGTCCGAGAACAAAATTTTTCTTAACGTCTAGGAAGTCGCAATGGTTGGTCGCCGCGTGATAGACGACTGGCGGATTGTGCCCCGCGTTGACGAAGGTAAATTCTCCCGTCTCAAGGTCGAGTACACCAACGAACGCCGTAACGAACATCATAGCCTCGTTGGTCGCGCAAAGTTGCTCATTGGCGGCGGCGACCACGGGTGCCAGTCCGTTTTGCTTATAAGAACTCGTGGCGAAGTTATTGAGCACGGTTTTAGCAATGACCATGAACAATGCGGCAGGAATTCCCTTGCCAGAGACATCAGCGACCGTTATCGCTAGGTGCGTCTCGTCGAGGAAGTAGAAGTCGTAGAAGTCTCCGCCGACTGCCTTAGCAGGTTTCATCGTGGCTAATAGTTCAAAGTCTTTGCGCGTGGGAAAGTCCTTGGGCAGCATGCCGCTTTGAATATCTTTGGCAACGTCAAGTTCAGTGGCAATGCGTTCCTTCTCCGCCGTGACTTTCGTTAGGTTCGACATCTGCGCTTTAAGGTCGTCGGTCATTGCGTTAAAGCACGTGGCAAGGTGTTCAATCTCGTCGCCAGTGTGTATTTCCAATTTCTTATCAAGGTTACCGCTTGCAATCTCGCGCACGCCGTCCGACAGCTCGCGAATCGGCTTGACGAACCGCCGCGAAAGGTTAGTACTCATTAAGACCAAAATTATCAGTAACACCACGGGAATAATCACGGCGAGATTGTTCACGTAAGAATATTCCTGGCGCATTTTCTTTTGCAGGTTGGCGACTTGTTGCAAGAAGTATGCTCCCGTGCCCGCAGTAGCCCGTAATACTTCATTTTCCGAAACGAGCATACCGAAGCTCCAACCCGTCACTGGCATCGGCGCGAAAGCAAGATAATATTTATCGCCGTTCAACTTGATGGGAACAACATCTTGCTCGCCGTTAGCCATGCGCTCAGCCGTCCTAGCCAAGTAAGTATCGCGCAAGTCGTCAGCCTCACCCACGGCAAGAACTCCTTTTGTCTGCGACGAGAAGATAACTTCGCCGTATTCGTTCATGACAAAGTTTATTCCGCCCTTAAACATATTTGCCATATTGATGAAGTTGTAAACGTCAATATTCGAGGCATCTACGCCCGCTACGCCAATCAGATTCCCCGCCGCGTCATAGAAGGGAGCCGCCGACCCGATTTGGTCATAAGATTTCTTTCCCTTAACCTCAATCGTGCGATAAAGTTCAGAGATAACGGGAGCATTCTTTCTTTTGGCGGCGATATACCACGGACGCTTGCGCGGGTCGAATTCGTAAACGCGCTCGTGAGAAAAATGAAGCGTCGCGTTTAAGTCGGTATAGCCGTTCTCGTCGGGGACAAGTCGGGCACAAATATACCAGCCCTTTTCCCCGCCAACAAAAATCGTCGCACTGTAGCCTAGGTAAGTTTTCAAAGCATCTTTCATAATGTCTTTGATGTTGGCGGCAAGCTCCAGTTCGCGTTGGATTTCGGGCGTGATATTGTCGCGGATATTGGGCGCATAAATCTTGTAAGGTTCGCCCTGCTTAACGGGGTCGGTGCGCGGGTCGGGCAATGTCTTTGGCAAATAGTCATCGGGGTGCGACATTATCTCCGTCATTGCGTCGGCAATAATTTGGGCATCTTCCCGCGAGATTGACATTTCGCGGTCGACGTATTGCGCTTTGGCTTCGGCAAGTTCTCCGAGCGTTTGCTTTAGGTGTTTAACTAATAAATCATCAGCATAAGTTGCGCTTTCCTCGCCAAGCTCAATGCTCATCGCCACCATATCACGCCTTACGACGCCGCGCCCATAGTAAGAGAACAAACCGAGTATCAAGAATGTTACCAGCCCCGCCCCCAAGACCAGTATTAAAACCTTTTTGTGAATGTTAAGCTTCACTGTCAATTCTCCCAGCCGAGTTGCTTTGCCTTAACGAAATCCTCTTGAGACTTCTTAATATCGCCGCGTGCCTTATAACATTCGCCACGGGAACGATACGTCAAAGCATTTGCATGGAACGGACTAAACTCAAGAGCCTTACTGAAATAAGTTATCGCCTTGTCATACTTGTCTAACTGCATGTAAGCATGCCCCAAACCGTTATAAGCCTCGCCGATTTTGGGATTTAGTTCAAGTGCCTTTTGGTAATAAAAAATGCTCTTCTCGTAATCCCGTTCGCCGTTGTAGATGTTGCCGAAGGTAGACCACGCCCAAGCATTTTTAGGATTCAAAGCCAACGAATCACTTGCAAGCGGTGCCGCCTCGGTGTATTTCTCTTCGTCGCAGAGTTTGCGAGCCGCCCTTATCTTTTCCCTAGCCGTGTTAATGTTCTTCGCCTGGATAAAGTCTGCGCGAGCCTTTTCCTTGTCGCCGAGAGCTTGATAACATTCGCCTCTGCCGTTGAAAGCCGTGCCGTTGTTCGGGTCGAGTTTGATTGCCTTGTCGTAGTTTTGGATTGCGTTCCCGAAATCGTTCTTAGTCTTATAAAACCAACCGAACTTTTCATAAACAGCGGCGTTGTTTGAATCCAGATTAATCGCCTCAGTTAAAAGGGACAGCACGTTATCAAAGCTACCCGCGTTCATGAGGTTATTGGCTTCCTCAACCTTCCTGTTCGACATGTAAAGATTTTCGTTATCTTGATTCACGGGCGGCGGCGGAATATTTTTCGGATTGCTGTCGCCAGAATTTTGCAAGCGGCGGTTCAAGTCTTCGGGGTCAATATCAACTTTAACGATGGCTTTAACGATTAAATCCGACCGCTCGTAGACGACTTCGCGAACTTGCAAGACAGCCCCCGTCCTTGAGGTTATCACGTCCTCGACAAGTTCAAAATCCTCCGTGCGTGAACGGCTCGTAACCAAAACGCCGGCTTGCTCCAGAGCATTGCGCATCGCCTTTTCCTTAGCACCCTGCTTGGCAATCTCCAGCGTGTCACGTTCGCCAATCATGTATTCGCCAACGCCTGTATAAGTTTTAACTTCGGCGTGACTTGTCGGCATGAAGAGCAAACTACTGACGAGAGCCGCCAGCAAAAAAAGTTTCTTCAAGTCTTATCACCTCCGTTGAATCGTAAGGCAAACATCGTTATATCGTCCGATTGCTCAGCCATGCCGACATGCATTGACAAGTTGCCGCGAATATTTTTCAGCAACCCTTTTAAGTCCGTCGTGCAGTCCGTCGAGTTCATGAAGTTAATCAGGCGTTCGGGAAGATACTCCTCGTCGTTGACATTCAAAGCCTCGGTGACGCCGTCGGTATAAAGATAAAGCAGGTCGCCGGGCTTGAGTGAAATCTTTTGCTCAGCAAAGGGAATGTCGTCCATGGGTCCGAGAACAAAATTTTTCTTAACGTCTAGGAAGTCGCAATGATTTGTTGCCGCGTGATAGACGACTGGCGGATTGTGCCCCGCGTTGACGAAGGTAAATTCTCCCGTCTCAAGGTCTAGCACACCGACGAACGCAGTCACGAACATCATAGCCTCGTTATTGGCGCAAAGCTTATCATTGGCGGCGGCGACCACTTCGGCTAGTCCCTCCCGGTTGTGCGTCGAGACCATAAAATTTTTAAGCACAGTCTTAGAGATGACCATAAAGAGCGCGGCGGGAATTCCCTTGCCAGAGACATCAGCGACCGTTATTGCTAGGTGCGTCTCGTCAATGAAGTAGAAGTCGTAGAAGTCTCCGCCGACCTCCTTAGCTGGCTTCATCGTGGCTAATAGTTCAAAGTCTTTGCGCGTGGGAAAGTCCTTGGGCAACATGCCGCTTTGAATATCTTTGGCAACGTCAAGTTCAGTGGCAATGCGTTCCTTCTCCGCCGTGACTTTCGTTAGGTTCGACATGTAAGCTTTAAGCTCATCGGTCATTGCGTTAAAGCACGTGGCAAGGTGTTCAATCTCGTCGCCGGTGCGTATGTCCAGTTTCTTATCAAGGTTACCGCTTGCAATCTCGCGCACGCCGTCCGACAGCTCGTTAATCGGTTTAACAAGCTTAGCTGAAGCCTTATTGCTCACCGTAAAGAAAACATAAAGCAAGCCTCCAAGCAATATAATTGTGCAAAACGTCATGAAGATATATTCGTTCTGCAGTCTTAAGCTGAAGCCTTCGACCTGAGCGACAAAGTATTCTCTGCTTTTTTCGACAATATCATCAACGTCCTTGCGCAAAGTCAGCGTGCCGAAACTCCAGCCAGTACTTTCCATCGGCGCAAATGCTAGGAAATAGTCTTCGCCGTCAATCGTAACTGGCATGATTCCGCTTTCGCCGTGCATCATCTTCCATACGGCGCGGGCAAATCTTCTTTTGGTAGTACTGCGCAAGTCTTCGCCGTCAACCATTGCAACAAGCTCGCCTTCGGTGCGTGAAGAGAAAATTATTTTGCCGTCCTTATTCAGAACGAAACTGGAGCCGTCCGAGCCGATAGCCGTTTCATTAATCGCCTCGTAAATGTCAGTGTTCGATACGTCAATGCCAACGACGCCCGCCGCATTGCCCGACGCGTCGTAATAGGGCGCGGAGCAACCGATAAGCTGATACTTGCCTATGTTCATATGGGCGTAGAGGTCAGAGAAAACGGGAGCATTAGCCGCAATCGCCGCCTTGTACCAAGGACGCTCGCGGGGGTCGTAATCAAAGAACTCGCTCTCCTCGAATGGCAACGGACCATCATTATCAGGGAAGACGCTACTGCAGATTAACCAGCCGTGTTTGGAGCCGACATAGCATGAAGACTTATAATTGATAAAAGCACCTGCAAGCGGAGCGAGCAAAGTACGAATGTTGCTAGCGATTCCTATTTCGTGTTCCAATTCGGGCGTTAAACCGTCGCGCTTTACGTCAGGACCGTAAGTCAGATAAGTTTGCTTGTTGTAGACTGGTTCAAATCGCGGATTGAGGACTTTAACGGGCTTATAGTCGTTGGGATTGGAAGCGATTTGCGTCATCGTATCTGCCAAAACTTTCACGTCCGAACGAATCAATTCCGTTTCGTTGTCAATGAATTCCGCACGAGCCCTAGCTAAATCTTCGAGCGTCCTTTTAAGCTGATACGTTACTAGATTTTCCGTGAAGTTCGCGCCCGCCTTGCTTAGGTCGTCGCCCATCTCTTCCATTTCGTTTCGCACGGTCAATAAACCGTAAAAAGAAAGACCGCTCAAAGTCAAGAATGACAATATCCCCGCAGCCAAGACGAGGACGAGCAGTCTTTTTTGTATGTTCCATTTCATCGAAACAACCTCAGAAGAATTTTTTCATGCGCAGAATATTTTTTCCATCTGTGTATTCGTAAGCGATCTCATCAACATTTTTTTTGACAAGGAAGATTCCTAAGCCGCCAACGTCGCGCTCCTCAATGCTAAGGGTCGTATCGGGGGATTCCTGTTCAAGCGGATTGTAAGGTTTGCCGCTATCAATGAAAGTCATCAACATGGCGTTAGGATTTTCTTCAAACTCCATGCAAAAAGTCGCCGGTCCCGTCTCAGGGTGATAGGCATAGCTGGCAATGTTGACGAAGATTTCTTCAATGACAAGCTCGGTCTGCATTATGGCTTTCATAGAGCAATCGCGAGCCTCAAGTTTTTCCGTCGCGAAGTCGATAACCGCCTGCAGATTGTCGAGCACCGCATCAACTGTAATCTTTTCCATGAGAAGTCTCCGTTAAACGATCGTCATCAGGCTAGCAAAGCCCGTCATGTCCAAGACTTCCATAACCGCTTCGCTGACGTTTATGAGTTTCATTGAGCCTTGCTTGCTCATGCGCTTTTGGGCGACGAGCAAAACCCTAAGCCCAGCCGAGGCAATGTACTTAAGCTCTGCGAAGTCGAACGTTAAATCCGTCACGTCGTTAAGGGCGGTCGTCAGTTCCTTGGACAGTTCTGGCGCGGAGCCTGCGTCGAGGCGTCCGATAACTTTGATTGTCAATGCGCTACCTTGTTGTTCCTTTTTGATTTCCATTTTACAATCTCCTTTATAATTCTTTTCTTGCGGCAATGTACTTGTTGACAGAGGCAATGAGTTGCGCCACGTCAAACGGTTTGGCAATGTGGTAGTTCATGCCGCTTTCCATGCTCATGCGTTTATCCTCATCGCGAGAGTTTGCACTCAACGCGATTATCGGCAAAACTTTTGCGTCGGGGCGGTCGAGTGCACGAATTGCCCGCGTCGCTTCGTAGCCGTTCATTATCGGCATCTGTATATCCATTAACACAAGGTCATAATAGCCCGGCGGGTGCTTAGTAAAAACTTCCACAGCCTCCACGCCGTCGGCTACGGTCTCGACTGAAAAGCCCGACTCCTCCAAAATCGTCTCGGCAAGCATTCGATTGAGTTCAATGTCGTCGACCAAAAGGATTCGATGATTGTAGTTGTCATCGGCAACGAGTTCTTTAACCTCCTCAATGAAGGTTTTCTCGTCCTTTTCGCGATAAATCTTGAACGGCAAGCCCACGGTAAAGGTCGTGCCCTCGCCCTTCTTGCTTTCCGCTTCGATTGAACCGCCCATTGCGTCGACGAGCTTTTTAGTTATCGACAGCCCCAGCCCCGCGCTTATATGCCCCGTCTTAGTCGAAGTCTCTTCGCGTTCAAAGGTCTCATACATGCGCTTCATAAATTCTTCCCGCATGCCCACGCCGTCATCACTAATCACGAACTCGCAACGAATATAATTTTCGTCTTCGGAAGTCTTCTTCTTCCTAGCAGTTAGTTTGACGTGTCCGCCCGGTTGCGTGAACTTAATCGCGTTGTCAAGCAGGGCAGAAAGTATCTTCCTTAAGTTCACGTCGTCGGTATAAACCATCTCTCGCGGCAGGTTGATGACACTCTCAAGCGAAATGTTTTTAACTTCCGCCCGACTTTTGAAGGCGTGCACCACGACCATAACTTGTTCTTCCAAGTCGCAAATCTCGGAGCGCAGTTGCGTCTTGCCGTAGGTTATCTTGCTCATGTCTAGGAGGTCATTGACGAGGTTAAGCATTTGCAGGCTACTTTCGTCGACCTTCTCTAGATAATTCTTCAAGAGTTCAGGCTCGTTGATGTGCCGCCGCGCCAGTTCCGTGAAGCCTCTGATTGAGTTTAACGGCGTCAAGATGTCGTGCGAAATGCTGAAGAGAAACGCCGCTTTGATTTCGCTAGCTTGCTTTTCCTTGTCCAATTCCATTTCCATGCGTAGTTTCTCCTCCTGAATAAGCCGTCGTTCCGTAATATCGCTGATAAAAACATAAAAGGCGTCGCCGTGCTCAGGGAACGTCGCGAAGTGCCCGTAGTCGTCAATCCAGCGAATCGAACCATCTTTGCGCGTGATTCGATATTCTACGTGGTCTAAATGGTCGTTATCGGGGTCGGCAATTTGTTCTTCGATTGATTCTTGAATTGCGTCGAAGTCATCGGGATAAACCATGCCGCGGAAAGTGTAACCTGTCAGCTCCTTGAACTCGTCGAGGCTCTTGCAACCGTAAATATCCAAAACTTCATTGTTGGCGTAAAAAAGTTCGTAAGGCTCTTTGGCAGAGTAGACGAAGAAGCCGCCCGGAACTTGCTCGGCAACCCATTTTAGCATCGGCAAGACCTCGTACAAATGTTTCTTGCCTAAAAAACTCGTTCTTCCCATATCGTCTCCCCTGAACTAAAAATTTTTCTGCCATAATAACACAGCTTGTCAATTTTGCAAAAGTTTTTTTCAAGCCGTGGTCATAGATGCTCTTCCAGCTTTAAGATTATGTCGCGAAGCTCGGCGGCTCGCTCGAATTCCAAAGCCCGCGACGCCTCCCGCATTTGAGCCGTTAAACTCTTTACTAAGTTCCGTTTCTGCGCGGGGCTTAATTTTTTTATCAACTCGCTCGGTGACTTAGGTTTCTTAGTGGACTTCTTGAGCGGCAGTTCAATCAGCGGGGCTATCGGCTTTTGAATCGTCTTGGGTGTCACGTGGAACTTTGCGTTGTAAGTCTCCTGAATTGTCCGCCTCCGCGAGGTCTCGTCCATTGCCCGCCGCATTGAGTCCGTCACCTTGTCTGCGTAGAGAATTACTTTGCCATGAACGTTTCGCGCCGCCCGCCCGATTGTCTGAATCAAAGACGTGTCCGAACGCAGGAACCCTTCCTTGTCCGCGTCTAGGATTGCAATCAACGAGACTTCCGGCATGTCCAAACCCTCGCGCAGTAAGTTTATCCCGACGAGCACATCGAAGACGCCAGCCCTAAGGTCGTGGACTATCTCCGCCCGCTCCAAGGTCACAACGTCCGAATGCAAATACTTCACGCGGATTTTTACGCCGCTAAGGTAATCGGTCAGCTCCTCGGCGAATTTCTTTGTAAGCGTCGTGATTAGTACTCGTTCGTTCATCTGGACGCGCTGATTGATTTCTTTGATTAGGTCGTCGATTTGGTTTTCAATCGGGCGAACCTCTACGACTGGGTCAAGCAAGCCCGTCGGGCGTATGATTTGTTCGACGGTGTTTTGCGACTCGGCAAGCTCATAATCGGCGGGCGTGGCTGAGACGTAGATTATCTGATTAATCTTGTCGTTGAACTCGTCAAAGGTCAGCGGGCGATTGTCCAACGCGCTAGGAAGTCTGAAGCCGTTTTCTATCAGCGAAGACGTTCTAGACCGGTCGCCGGCGTACATCGCCCTAAGTTGCGGCAGGGTCACATGGGATTCATCGACGACCGTCAAAAAATTTTCTGGGAAATAATCAATCAGCGTGAAGGGTGGCTCGCCTGCGTTGCGTCCAGTCAAATGCCGCGAATAGTTTTCTATGCCGGAGCAAAAGCCCATCTCGTGAATCATTTCCAAATCAAAGCGCGTGCGTTGCTCAATGCGTTGAGCCTCGATTAGCTTGCCCGCCGCCGTAAACATTTCGACCTGCGCGGCAAGTTCCGAACGGATATTTTTCTCCGCTCGCTCCAAGTCGTCAAGGTCTGTCACGTAATGGGACGCCGGGAAGATAAACACTTCATCACGCCGCCCGATAACCTTGCCCGTTAATATCTCGAACTCGCTAATCTTGTCGACCTCGTCGCCGAAAAGTTCAATGCGCAATGCCCGACCGTTGTAACCAGCCGGCGTGACTTCGATTGTATCGCCGCGAACTCGGAAATTGCCGCGCTCAATAATCATGTCGTTGCGGTTGTAGCGAATCTCAATCAGCCGCCGCAAAATTTTATCACGCGGAATCACTTGCCCAACCTTAACATGCAAAAGGAGTTTGTAATAACTTTCGGGCGAACCTAAGCCGTAAATGCAAGAGACGCTAGCCACAATGATAACGTCGCGGCGTTCGAAGAGACTACACGTCGCCGAATGCCTCATTTGGTCAATCTCGTCGTTAATGGAGGCGTCCTTCTCAATGTAAGTATCCGTGGCGGCAATGTAGGCTTCGGGCTGATAGTAATCGTAGTAGCTGACGAAGTAGCCAACGTAGTTATCTGGGAAAAAAGCTTTGAACTCGGCGGCTAGCTGTGCGGCAAGGGTCTTGTTGTGCGCGATAACGAGCGTCGGCAACTGAATCTGTTCAATGACTTTGGCAATGGTGAAGGTCTTGCCTGTGCCAGTCGCCCCCAAGAGGACTTGAGCCTTTAAGCCGCCGTCAATGCCTTCCGCCAGTGATTCAATCGCTTGAGGTTGGTCGCCCGTCGGCTGAAAGTTTGAAACGACCTTGAATTTTTTCTTAAGCAAGGAATTCACTCCTAACTAAAACGAAGGAACGGAGCCGCCATGGACGGCGGGCAACGTGAACGTTGCATCCAGCGGTCGCGTCCTGCTTGCCGATAATCCAGACTTTATCCCCGCGACAACGTGCGCTAACAAAAGAAAAGTTTTTCAAGAAGCCTCTTGAGCAGTAAGCAGGGCGGCAACCTTCAAATCCGAACGGCGATTTAAATCAATGAACTCCCCTTTAGTCGTCTGCACGACGGGAAGAGACGTAATCCGCGAGTCGTCGAGGTAAACAATCTTAGCGCGTTGCCCGTCGCTCAAGCCGACCCAAGAGCCGTTAATCGCCTGCAAAAGTTTCTTCATGAAGACAACTACAAAATGCGTATCGAGTTTGCCCGCCAAGGCGTCGCCGTACAAAACTTTGATGATGTCGAAGGGCGAATTCCTCTTTGCGTAGGAACGATGAGTCGCCATCGCGTCATAAATGTCGAGTATCGCGATAATCTTTCCGAAGTCGCTAATCTTGTTGCCCTTGAGCTTGCTAGGATAGCCCGACCCGTCGCAACGTTCATGATGATGCAAGACGCCGAGCAAAACATTTTTTAAGCTCCTAATCGACGACTCCATTAGCAAGGCATAACCGAAGACGACATGTTTACGAACCTCGGCAAGTTCCTCGTCGTCCAGCTTGTCCGTCTTGTTGAGAATGCCCTTTGAAATTTTCATCTTGCCAATCTCGCTCAGAAGACCCGCGATAACCAGTTCGCCGACCTGCGTAGCCCGATAGTCGAGCCAATGAGCCATAATCCCCGCTAAGATTCCGACGTTCAATGCGTGGTGGATTATATAATCGCCGTCGCGTTTCATGTTGTGAATTTGAGTTATCGCCTTAATGCCGTCGTCGCAAAGCTCGGAGATATTATCCGCACGAACGATTTCTACTAGCCCCGCCCGGTCTAGCTTGCCAGTATTGGCGAAGCCGTAATAAAGATTTTGCGTTAGGGCGAAGCATTTCTTATAGCAGGTAATATAATCATCGTCTAGCAGGTGTTCTTGACTTGCCTTGGTGGGTTTGTAGTCTTCGGGTGTCACGTCGATATAGACGGAGAAAATATTTTTACCGCGCAAGCTGTCTAGCATTTCTGACGTAAGTTTGACGTTGGCTTTTATAAGCGTCTTGCCGTCGAAGTCTTTCACGGCTCGTCCGACTGTCATGCCCACTCGCAGTTCTGTCACGTCGTAGGATCTGAGCATTCCGTTTCCCCCTTGCTTGAAGTTAAAACTGGTATTTGCCGCGCCTGGAAAAATTCCTGCGTTGTTTACAAATTTCATTGATGGTTTATAATCGTGGCGAGGTGATTCCATTGACTGATAAAAAAATTCCGCGCAGTAACGTTTCGGCTTATGTTAAGAAGTATCTTCAGCTTTGTATCGGGGCAGTGATTGCGGCACTGGGTCTTGAACTCTTCCTGATTCCAAACGAAGTCATTGATGGCGGCGTTGTCGGCTTGTCGATTATGGCGCAGTATCTGACGGGCTTGCCGCTAGGAACCTTCCTTATCCTGTTCAATATCCCGTTCCTGTGGCTGGCTTATAAGCAGATTGGCAAAGATTTCGTCATCGCGACGATTGTGGCGATAATTTTCCTTAGCATATGGTCTGAGGTCGTCGGCGAATATCCCAAGGTGACGAATGACCCGTTCTTAGCGGCGATATTCGGCGGGATAATTGACGGCTTAGGCGTCGGCTTGATTATGCGGGCGGGCGGCTCCCTAGACGGTACGGAGATTGTAGCAATCATCGTAGACAAGAAAACAATCTGGTCGGTCGGCGAAGTCGTCATGTTTATCAACCTGTTTATCCTGAGTGGCGCGGGCTTGCTCTTCGGTTGGGATAAGGCAATGTATTCGCTGTTTGCTTACTTCGTTATTTCCAGAATGATTGACGTTGTGATTAAGGGTCTCGACGAGATGTACGCGGTGATGATTGTCTCGAATATGCCCTATGAATTGACTGATGAGCTCAACGCCAAACTCGGACGCGGCGTCACGCTCCTGCACGGCGAAGGCGGCTACACCCACCAGAGCAAAGAAATTCTCTACTGCGTCGTCACACGCCTTGAGGTCGACAAGCTAAAGAAGATTGTTCTTGAGAAGGACGAGCACGCCTTTGTTACGATTTATCCCGTCAACGATATTGTCGGCGGTCGCTTCAAGAAGTCTGGACACTAAATTAAAATCCCCCGTCAAACTTTCGACGAGGGATATTTTTATACCGTCATGTTAAGCCGCTTTGATGAGGTCGAGAACCTGCCCATGAGTTAAGCTCTTGCCGTCTTTGCTGTAGTAGTTGTCGCTCTCGCGGAAGCCCGTTCCACCCCAACCAATGCTTATGTTCGATTTGATTCCGAGGCTGTCCTTTAGAATGCGTTCGGCAATCCGTGAGCCTACATTATTCCATGCTGCGGTTCCGACTTGACCGGCTACGGGGATTGCGCCGCCGATTTTCCGGATTCCGTTTGAAATATCTCCAACAACGCCCATCTTCTTTTCCATCGCGCTGTAGATTTCGTTGAATTCGTCCACCGTGCCGCCGCTGATGTTGTCGAGTTGCTCCATGTTGAGGATTTCTTCGTTGATGATGTTGATGTTTTTCATTGTTATCAGTCTCCTTTTTGTTTTTGTTTGGGATTTTGTTTTCTGTCCCTTATACGCAAGCCGAGCTGATTTGTTACAAAAAAATCCCCGACTTTTTCATCGGGGATAAAACGTTAATTATTTATCGAGCTTAACGGCTGGCGTCTCCTTAACATTGAAGGTAAAGTCGCCGTCAAAGTCAATCTCGACCGTGTCGCCGTCCTTGACTTCGCCCGCGATAATCTTCTTGCTTAGCTCCGTCTCGACCGTGCGTGTCAAAAGCCGTTTAAGCGGTCGTGCGCCGTAGTTCGCGTCGAAGCCCTTATCAGCCAGCGTATCGACCGCGCCTTGCGTCCACGTGAGATTTATATTTGCCTGCTTGCTGAGTCGTTCGCCCAAAGTCTTAAGCAGAATCTCCGCGATAGCTTTGACTTGCTCCTTAGCCAACGACTTGAAGACGATAATATCATCAATGCGGTTGAGGAATTCGGGACGGAAGTAATCCTTAAGCAAATTCTTGATAATGCTCTCTGCCTCCGCGAATGCCTTGCTTGTGATGAATCCAATTTTTGCCCGCTGAAGGATTTCCTGCGAACCAAGATTGCTCGTCATGATGATAACGGTGTTCTTGAAGTTCACGACGCGCCCTTTGCCGTCAGTCAATCTGCCGTCGTCTAGGATTTGCAGTAAGACGTTGAATACGTCGCGATGAGCCTTCTCAATCTCGTCAAGCAGAATCACGCTGTAGGGTTTGCGGCGAATCTGTTCTGTTAATTGCCCGCCCTCGTCGTAGCCGACGTAACCAGGAGGCGCACCGATTAATCTAGCGACCGTATGCTTTTCCATGTATTCGGACATGTCGACGCGGACAATACTGCGTTCGTCGTCGAAGAGTGCTTCCGCCAATGCCTTAGCTAATTCCGTTTTGCCGACGCCCGTCGGACCTAAGAAGATGAACGAGCCGATTGGGCGATTGGGGTCTTTGATACCTGCACGGGCGCGGAGGATAGCCTCGCTTACGGCTTTAACGGCTTCATCTTGCCCGACAACGCGTTCATGCAAAGTATCTTCCAAGTGCAAGAGCTTTTCGCGTTCGCCCGTCAACATTTTGGCAAGGGGGATACCCGTCCACCGGCTGACGACGCGGGCAATATCTTCCTCGCCGACTTCCTCTTTTAACATGCGATTATCTTTATCCTGCGCGGCAATGTCTTCTTCCGCCTGCTTTAGCGTGGTCATCAGTTCGGGCAACTTGCCGTATTTAAGCTCGGACGCCTTCTGCAAGTTGTACGCCCGTTGAGCCTCCTCAATTTCACCGTTCACGCTGTCGATTTCCTTCTTAATCGCACGCACACGCAGGATAGCTTCCTTTTCCGCCTCCCACTTGTCGCGAAGAACTTTTTCCTTGTCCTTGAGCTGGGTTATTTCTTCGGCAATGGCTTTAAGCTTTTCTTGGGACGCCGCGTCTGATTCTTTGTTAAGGGCTTGCTCCTCAATCTCAAGTTGCATAATCTTGCGGCGGGTCTCGTCGATTGGCGCGGGCAGTGATTCAATTTCCGTGCGGAGTTTAGCCGCCGCCTCGTCGACAAGATCAATCGCCTTATCGGGCAAGAATCGGTCGCTGATATAACGGTCGGAAAGAGTCGCCGCACTGACTAAAGCCGCGTCCCGAATCCTAACGCCGTGATGAACTTCGTAGCGTTCCTTTATGCCGCGCAGGATTGTAATCGTGTCCTCAACGCTCGGTTCGCCGACCATGACGGGTTGAAAGCGGCGTTCAAGGGCGGTGTCCTTCTCCAGATACTTGCGGTACTCGTTAAGGGTCGTCGCGCCTATGCAACGCAATTCGCCACGCGCCCGCATCGGCTTAAGGATATGGCCCGCGTCCATTGCGCCTTCGGACGTGCCAGCCCCCACGACCGTATGCACCTCATCGATAAACAGCAGTATTTGCCCGTCGGACTTGGTAATTTCGTTGAGCACGGACTTTAACCGCTCCTCGAATTCGCCGCGGAACTTCGCGCCCGCAATCAACGCCGCCATGTCCAAAGCGTAAAGCGTTTTGTTCTTGAGCGATTCGGGCACGTCACCCGCGACGATACGTCTTGCAAGCCCCTCAACGATAGCCGTTTTGCCGACGCCCGGTTCACCGATGAGCACAGGATTATTTTTCGTCCGCCGACTTAGGATTTCAATCGTCCGCCTAATTTCCTCGTCGCGCCCGATGACGGGGTCGAGCTCGCCAGCCAACGCCGCTTGCGTCAAATCCCGTCCGAACTTCGCTAAGCTCTGGTAAGTCTCTTCGGGATTGTCGCTCGTGACGTTCTGTTTACGATTCTTTTTTATCGCCGCGTCGATTCGGTTCTTGTTCAGGTTAAATTCGCGGGCAATGTCTTGCACTTCCTTTTTGCCGTCGGTGACTAGGGCAAGCAGTAAATGTTCCGTGCTGATAAATTCGTCTTTCATAGACGCCGCGTAATCTTTTGCCTTGCCCATGACACGCGCCAAATCCACGCCCATTGACAGCCGCTCTTGACCTTTGACTTGCGGAATCTTATTCAACTCCGCCTCCAGCCTGACTTTGAGCATTGGCAAATCCGTTTGACATTCCCTAAAGATTGTCGCCAATAATCCTTCCGGCTCCTTAGCCAACGCCAACATCAAATGCACCGAGCTGAATTCCTGATGATATTTCATTGCCGCGAGCTGTTGCGCCGCTTGAATTGCCTCTTGCGCTTTGTTCGTATATCTTTCTGCTACCATGATTATCACTCCTTAGCGTTTCTTTCTAACGTTGCCAATGATAATTGTAAATAATCAAAAAGTCAATACGTCAAGGTAAATTTTTTGTCGAAGGATTTATTACGGGCTTGACGAAAAACTTTTCCCAGAGGAGGCGAGACTCATGAACAAAGATGAATTGCTTGGCTTGTTGGACGATGCTGACGTTCGGGAAAAGATTTTGGCAATCGTGAATCAGCAGGCGGACGACGTGCAGGAACCCATTCCGGAGGCAATCAAAGTTGAATCACAGCGGGCGGATAGACTTTTAGCCGAGGTCGACCCGTGGAAGCAAAAGTTTGACGACGAACGCCAGCGGGCAAAAATTCTTCAAGCTGAACTTAAAGCTGAGGGCAAGCGGGCGGATAAACTTCAACGCGAGGTCGACGCTTGGAAGGAAAAGTTTAACGCCGAACGCAGACGGGCAGATAAGCTCAAAATCGACGGCGACGCCTGGATTAAGCAGTACGAACATCAGCAACGGCGCGCAAATGAACTTCAAGGCAAGCTCGAAACGTGGATTAAAAAGTTTAACGACGAACAGGAGAAGTCGGAAAAACTTCAAAGGGATTTCGACGACGCGGAAGGAAAACTTTCTAGGCTGGAGGACTTCACTCGCGGCTTTGAAATCTATCAGAAGTATCAAGGCGTCGGCTCTCATGCTCAACAGCTCTTGTCGGCGGGAGTCTTCACGCGCAATGACTTTACGTCGTTCATCTGCGGCGGGGCGCAAGTCAATTCCCTTGAGACGATTTGGGATGTGTGGCGTGAATGCGTCATGGGCGGCAAGAATCAGGACGCTAAGATTTTGTGCGAAGTTTTCATGTATTGCTTGGGGCTGGTCAACGCCTCTAAGGTGCAGGCGAGCTATTCAATCTTGCCCGTGAAGGTCGGCGACCCTTTCGACTCGGATATTCACGTTGAAGCCCCCGGCAGTCGTGCGCAAGGCAAAATCTCCGAAGTCTATCTGCCCGGCTACCGCAACAACTATAATCAACGTATCATCAAGAAAAGTATCGTTAAGGTTAGCTAAGGAGTTGTATGTCAATGGAGACGAAAAGCAAGAATGAAATCCAATCGTTATTTGAAAAATACCACGTGATTATAAAGACGGACGATATGCAAAATGAGGATATGATTGATGTTATTGAGCACTTGGAAACGGACGCCGTAGCATATGAACGCCCTGATGCTTACATTCTGCGCGGAAAATTTATTTATGCGATAGAACACTTCTGCGTTTCTCAATACGCAAAGAAAAAGAATTCCGATTTATCAAAAGAGGCTGAAGGAGCCAAAATTTGTCGAGATAAAATGAAGACAGACAGAGACTTTAACCTCTTTCCGTCTCGTTCAAATCTGGAACGTAGCTTTCGGGAAAATTTAGATAAACACTCTAAAAGCTTTTCTACTTATAAAAAAAATATCATGGCGATTGATAAAGCTAAAAATCACGATTACCGCCTAATCATATTAATCGAAGACATTACTGAAAGCTGGCTTGTGAAAAGTCGCGAAGTCAATATAATTAATCCCTTAAATTTATCAACGATGTTCGACATCTTATCGGAATATCAAAATTCTGTTTGGGGTATTGCTTGCTTGTATGGCAATGAGCGAGATAAATTTTTGACAGGATACACCGTGGAAGAATTGGACGAACGAAAGAAGAATGGTAAATTACTCTGTGCGGAAAATTATGTTCCCTTTGAAACGGAACGCAAGGTTCATGTCTCTAAGAATAATTCAAAAGACGATAGAAACTCTGTGACAATAAAATTGTATGACTGCTTTTGTAACAGGGATGGTATTAAATAAGGAGATGAGATTATGCCATTCAATCGCCCGACGATGAAAAAAGCTTTGAGCGTGCCGAAGGTGCAAATCCCCGCGCTCGTCAAGCAAACGACCATTGCAAATATCGCGCCCGCTACCGCCAAAGTCAAAGCCGACATCCTCAACCTTGCCGAGAACATCAAGCCCGTCGCGGACAAAACGTTTGTCATGATGAAAAATAAAAAGGTTTGGTTCGACAGGAACAACGCCGCCATTTATCCCAAGTTTGAGCATTTCACTCTGCCCGAATTCAAAACCAAAGGTCAGCCGTCGAAAAATTATAGCGTCGACTTTGAAGGTTTTCACTTCGTAGGAATGACTCGCCGCGAAGGTCTCAACAGCTTTACTCAACTTGAACGCAATCCCTATCTACAGGACGACGGCAACTTTAGGAACTTTCCGAACTCCCAAAATAGATTCGCCGGTGTTTTGACGGGCGACCTTAAACCAGAGGGCGGCGTTTGGTGCGTTCATTCAGATGGCTCTATTGATGGTTGGAACGACGACGAAAACTTTTTTACATTAGTGCCGATTAGTCACTTAAAAGGCAAGGACAGCAGACGCATTGACTTTTTCGAGGCGGTGTGGCTGTGGTTGAAGAATGGACTTATTCCCAAAGGCATGAACGCCGAAGACGAGCGCGAATTCCTCCGAATCATTAACGAGTATAAAAATTTCTTCTCTTATCTTGACTTCAACGATAACGAACTCCGCCTTGCCGAAAACATCAGCGGAGATTTGTCTGCTCTCGTTGCGGAACTTTCAAGCATCGTCAATAAAACTTTCGTGATGATGAAGAACAAGCAAGTTTGGTTCGACAGGAACAACGCTGCACTTTATCCCAAGTTCGAGCATTTCACTCTGCCCGAATTCCAAGCTAAAGGTCAGCTGTCGAAAAATTACAGCGTCGACTTCGAGGGCTTTCATTTTGTGGGAATGATGCGCCGCGAAGGTTTGAACAGTTTTACTTGCCTTGAACGCAATCCCTATTTGCAGGACGATAAAACTTTTAGAAACTTTCCAATGAAACACAATACATCTGTAATGACAAGCGATATTCGCTCTGATAGCAGAGTATATGTTATTTATCCATGGTATGGTTTATCTCATTGGGGAGATACTAGTACAACTGCATTGGTTCCGATTAGTCGTTTGAAGGGCATAAACAGCGGGCGCGTTGGTTTTGTCGAGGCGGTCTGTCTTTGGCTGAAGAACGGACTTGTTCCCGAAGGCTTGAGCACGGAGCTTGAAAAGAAATATACGGACTTCATGAGCCGCCCTAATCTACAAGCGACGATAAATGAGTTCTTCAACGAAATGACGCGACTAAAACTTTCTGCGGCGGCGATAACCTTTGACGGCGACCGCTTTAAAAGGGACGTGCTCGGCGGAAAGTTCACGGCGAAAGTTTTTGATTACGATTTCGACATAAAAGGGACGCTCGAAGGTATCATGGACGGTTCGCGGCAGTATACAGGCTCGGTTGCGTCGCTCAAGCAAGAACTTTTGAACTGCGACTTCAAACGCGCAAACATTGAGCCCTATGACGAACGACTGCTAATTGATGTTAATCGCGGACATTGGGAGCTATTCGAGGACTCGGCGAAGGATTCAATTCAAGTACAGTTGCCCGCCGCTGAAATGCTCGTGGCTCGTCCGCCTCAACTCGACGTGCGACTTAATGGCATTTGCGCAATCGACTTCGGCACCAAAAATACAATCGTAGTTTGCCGCGACGGTGAATCACGTATGCTGAGGATTGGCAAGGGCGACTATTCCAAAGCCCCGACTGTCGACGACTTCCAAAATCCGACCGTGATTGAACTGCGCGACCTGCAAAACTTCTTGGCGGCGTATCGTCAGCGGACAGGGCGACCCTTCACGGAATGGAATCAAGTTACGGTCTCTCACAAGGCGGCGGAGGCAATCTTCAAAGAAAACGTCGGCTCCTCGGTTTATAATTCGGTCTTCAGCGAGCTAAAGCAGTGGGCTAAGGACGAGCAAAGCTATCCCGTGCTAAAGGACTTGCAAGGGGCGATTCAGGAGATTAAACCCTACCTTGAAACGGATTCGATTGACGCGGGCGACTTCGACCCCATTGAGCTTTACGCCTATTACCTCGGACTTTATATCAACAACATGCACCGGCAGATTTATTTGGATTATATCTTGTCGTATCCGGTCAATTACAGGAAGGACGTTCGCGAGCACATTCGCCAGAGCTTTGAACGCGGGCTAAGGAAATCACTGCCGCCCGCCCTGCTTGCCGACGAAGAGCTTATGAAACGTTTCCGCGTGTATTTGGGAGCCAGCGAGCCAGCCGCCTATGCAATTAGTGCTTTGGAGGGTTTCAAGCTTGAGCCTAAGAACACCGACGATAAGATTGCTTACGGGGTGTTCGACTTCGGGGGCGGCACCACGGATTTTGACTTTGGGATTGAGTACGTGCCGGAGAATCACCGCCGCAACTTTATCATTGAGCAATTTGGGTTCAATGGCGATGCTCTGCTTGGCGGCGAAAATATTTTGGAGTTGCTAGCCTATGAAGTCTACAAAGACAACTTGCAGGAGATGCGCAGTAAAAAAATTCCGTTCGCGTTGCCGGCGGGCTGTGAAGTCTTCGCGGGAGCCGAGACGCTTGTAAGTCGCACGCGGGATTCAGCGGCGCACATGAACAATCGGATACTCGCCGAGGCATTGCGCCCGATTTGGGAGAACACCGACCGCACTAAGCTGACCGAAGACGCCCTGCCCTTGAAACTGTTTGCTAAGGAATCAGTGCCCGTCACGCTGAAAATTGACGTTGACAAGTTAGACGGGCTGATTGAGCGGCGGATACGTGAAGGCGTCGTGAATTTCTTCCAGTCGCTAAAAGTTGCGTTCGCGGGCAAGGACATTTCCCCGATTCACATTTTCCTTGCGGGCAATTCGTGCCGTTCGCCGGTAGTCAGGAAGATTTTCGACGAATTCATCAGCCGCGAGGACGGAGAATTTATTCTGCACATGCCGCTTGGTATGGACTTTGAAGCCGAACTGCTTGCCCTTGCCGATAAACTTTCCGCCGCTGAAAATATCATTCCCGCCGCGAAAGAAATTGCGACGTTGGCTAGGGAGATTGGAGCCACAGAACTTGCCGAGCTTGCGGAGGATAGCATTTCCAAAGCCGAACGAAACGAACGGAGCGACGACTTGGCGAACGCAATCAAAGCTTTCTTTGCCGATAAGAACAGTCAATCGAACGTCATGGAACTAGACAGGCAACGAACCGGCAAAACGGGCGTGGCGTTCGGGCTGATTCGCTGTCGACGCGGCGGCAAGGACATTCAGATTATTAATCGCAACGTCGACGCAAACGATGAGATGATTTTTCCGTACTTCCTCGGCGACGCGGGCAACGACGGCAATACATTCACGGTAAAGATTGGGCGCGAAGTCGGCTACGGCGTTTGGACTTACTTTACGTTCGCTGACGAGCCGGAGTTTGAACTTTACTACACTACGGAGCCGCGAGCCTTGAAGGGCGACCTAGCCGCCGATAAGGTTAAGATGGTTCACTGCTTGCTTGACGACACCAGCGACGATGAGGATTTTGGCGTTTACGTCCGAAAAGTCACGCCGAATCAGATTGAATACGCCGTCGGGCGAGCGGAAGACTTCAAAGATAATTTCAGCGGAAAAATTTATCGGCAGGCGTTGTAAGGTTCAATCGGCAGGAAAAAGGCGGCATGGGCAGAATAACCTTCCAAACAATATCACTTTGCGAGGAGATTATTGATGAACTCAATCATTGGTCAGGAAGTAAGAAGTTGGATAATTTCAATCGTGTCGGCAATCGTGGTCGCGCTGTTGATTAGAACTTTTATCGTGGAACTGTATGTAGTGGACGGACCGAGTATGCAACCGACGCTACAGGACGGCGAGCGGTTGGTCGTCAACAAGTTCATTTATCATTGGCGAGACCCGTTAAAAGGCGAGGTCGTCATCTTCCGCTATCCGCGAGACCACAGCCGCGACTTTATTAAGCGCGTGATTGCCGTCGGCGGAGACACGATTGAAATTAAGGACGGGCATGTTTTGGTTAATGATGCGATTGTCAACGAGGATTACATTGCCGAGAAGACGCGCACCGAGTATCCCAAGCAGACCGTGCCCGAAGGAACTTTGTTTGTGTGCGGAGACAATCGGCGGAACTCTTTGGATTCGCGGTTCCCTGACGTGGGTTTTGTTCCGCTGGAGCTTGTCAAAGGGAAGGCGACGTTAATTTTTTGGCCGATAGCGAACGCCGCCGCACTTCCGTAATCTTTCGAGAGGGGTGAGCTTTTTGGAAAGAGTTGCAGTAAGTTTATTGGGCAAGAGCGTCGTTGCGATGGAAAATTTTTCGGCGGAGGAGATTCGGCTCGTCTTGGACACGGCGTATAAGATGAAGCAAATCATTCGACGCGGCGGCGACAAGAAGTTATCGAACCTTCGCGGCAAGTCGATAGTCAATCTGTTCTATGAGCCGTCGACTAGGACGCGGACATCATTTGAGCTGGCGGGCAAGTATCTTGGCGCGGACGTGGTTAGCATTAACAGCGGCACAAGTTCAATCGTCAAGGGTGAGAGCCTCCGCGACACGTTACGGACGATTGAGGCAATGGGCGTTGATGCAATCGTCATGCGGCACAAGTCAGAGGGGGCGGCGGACTTCGCGACGCGTGCAGTTAAGCCCGTGATAATCAATGCTGGCGACGGAGCACACGCGCACCCCTCGCAAGCACTGCTGGACTTATTCACGATTGAACAGCGCAAAGGACGCCTAGCCGGTCTCAAGGTCGCAATCGTCGGAGATATTCTGCACAGCCGCGTTGCCCGTTCGGACGTCTACGCAATGACTAAGGTCGGGATTGAAGTTCACCTTGCCGGACCGAAGACGCTACTGCCGAGGTTCTTTGACTTTGACGGCGTGACGGTTCATGAAAGCCTTGACGAGGCGATAACGGGAGCCGACGTGATTAACGTCCTGCGAATTCAACTGGAACGACAGCAAGCGGGGCTTTTCCCGTCAACCAGAGAATATGCGCGGGTCTTCGGCATAAACGACGCACGTTTGAGCCTAGCAAAGGACGATGTGTTAATCCTGCACCCTGGTCCACAGAACAAAGGCTTAGAGATTTCGTCGGAGGTCACTTACTGCGAACAGTCAGCGATTCAAGAGCAAGTTCAAAACGGCGTGGCGATTCGTATGGCGTTGCTCGACTTGACATTGAACGGAGGCAGCGCGAAATGAAATTTATCCTAACCGAAAGAGGTAACGAAGCTATCAGCCTCGCGTTCGTGAAAGACTTCGCCATTGAGCGCGTCGTTTATCAGGACAACACAACCGGCTCTCACGTGATTGCGGAGCTTGATGACGATGACGACGTCACCATAAAAATTTTTGAATCGGAAGACGCGGACGGGAATTTTTCTGCGGCTAAAGCTTACATTGCGAAGCTCATCGAGAAGTTGAACATCGACGGGGCAAAATTTCTTCTTAGCGCGAGCGGCAATGAAGCTATCAATCTTATGTTCGTCAACACTTTCAACATCGGTCAGGTCGTTTATAATGACGCGGAAAAATTTTGCGTGGCGGCGGTTCTTTCCGATGAATCCCAAAAAACTATTTCAAAAGAATTCGACACTGCTACCGAGGCGGAAAAATTTTTGGCAGAACTCGTCGAACAATTGAACGGAGGCGAGGCATTATGAATCAAACGTGGCAATTCCAAAATAAGTTTCAATCGCTCGTCATTCGCGGCGGACGCGTGATTGACCCTGCTAACGACTTCGACGGCGTGGCGGACGTGTTGATTGTCGACGGCAAGATTGCGGCAGTCGCGCCCGATATAAAATCTTCCGCGCAGATTGAATTCGACGCAACGGGAAAATTAGTTGTGCCCGGCTTGATTGATATGCATGTACACCTGCGCGAGCCGGGGCAAGAGGCTAAAGAAGACTTCATCAGCGGGGCAAAGGCGGCGATTGCGGGCGGCTATACGACGGTTGCGACTATGCCGAATACTTCCCCAGTCGTCGATAATGCGGCTCTTGTCCGTTCGATGGTCAAGCGTGCCGAAGATGTCGGACTCGTCAACATAAAGATAATCGGAGCCGTCACCAAAGGTCAGCAAGGGCAGGAGCTTGCCGAGATGCGCGATATGATTGCGGCAGGTGCGGTTGCCTTCAGCGATGACGGACACTTTGACGACAACGCGAAGATTTTCCTTAACGCCTTGGATTATCTTCACGACACCGGCAAGCTTATCATCTGTCACGAGGAGGAAACGACTTTAGTTAAAGGTGGCGTCATGAACGAGGGCAAACGGTCTGCTTTGTTGGGCTTGAAGGGTCGCCCGACGGTCGCCGAAGATATTGCCGTTGCTCGCGACGTGTTGTTAGCGGAGTACACTGGCGGGCGCGTCCACATTGCCCATATCAGTTCGGCGCGAGCGGTCGAGATTGTCCGCGACGCTAAGAAACGCGGAGTAAAGGTTACGGCTGAAGTCACGCCCCAACACTTGACGATGACCGATGACTTGGTTAATCCTGCCGACGCCTCGACGAAGATTAATCCGCCGCTTAGAACTCAAGCCGACTGCGACGCTTGCTTAGTGGGATTGCTCGACGGGACGATTGATGCGATAGTCACTGACCATTCACCGCACGCACCAGAGGAAAAAGACCGCGAGTACATCTACGCGCCGAGCGGCTTCCCAGGGCTTGAAACGAGCGTCGGCGTTTTGTTCACGGAACTTTATCACACGGGCAAGATTGACCTTCGGACGCTGATTTCAAAGATGACAGCCGAGCCTGCAAAAATTTTCGGACTGGACGCCGGCACGTTATCAATCGACGCACCAGCCGATGTGACAATCATCGACCCCGAATTTATCTGGACAGTCGACGCGAAGAACTTTTACACTAAGGGAAGTCATTCGCCGTTCATCGGTCGCGAACTTAGAGGGCAAGCCGTCGCGACCATTGTTCGCGGCAACTTAAATAGGAGGTTCTGATATGCAATCAATCGTTAAGGACATGGCATTAGCTCCGAGCGGGCACGCCAAAATTGAATGGGTAAAAAACTTTATGCCAGTGATGTCGGCTATCGATAAGGAGTTTTCCGAGTCCAAACCTTTCGCGGGCAAGAGGATTTCGATAACCTTGCATCTTGAGGCGAAGACGGCTTATATGGCGGAAGTCTTCATGCACGCGGGCGCGGACGTCGTGATAACCGGCTCCAATCCGCTTTCCACTCAAGACGACGTGGCGGCGGCTCTAGCTGAAGACGGCGTAACTGTATTTGCTACTCATGGTTGCTCGCCCGAAGAGTACGACGACTATTTGAATAAGGCGGCGGACTTCGCGCCCGACATTTACATTGACGACGGCGGCGACTTCACCGAGCTTATCCACACCAAACGCCGCGACGCCCTCCAAAAGATTATTGGCGGCTCCGAGGAAACTACAACGGGTGTATTGAGGCTTCGGGCTTTGGAACGACAAGGCAAGCTCGCCTTCCCGATGATTGCTGCTAATGACGCTTACTGCAAGTTCCTGTTCGATAATCGCTACGGCACGGGGCAATCGACTTGGGATGGAATCATGCGCACGACTAATCTTGTTATCGCGGGCAAGACGGTTGTTATCGCGGGCTACGGCTGGTGCGGCAAAGGCGGCGCGATGCGTGCTAAGGGTTTGGGCGCGAACGTCATCATCACGGAAGTTGACCCGATTAAAGCGATTGAGGCGGTCTTCGACGGGTTCCGCGTTATGCCGATGATTGAGGCGGCTCCGCTCGGCGATATTTTCCTGACTTTGACGGGCGACAAGGACGTTATCACCGGCGAACACTATCCTCTGATGAAAAACGGAGCAATGCTCGCTAATGCTGGGCATTTCGACGTTGAAATTAATATTCCGCAACTCGAAGCGCAATCCGTGAGCCGCAAAGTCGTCCGCAACAACGTCGAGGAATTTTTACAGCACGACGGACGCAAGATTTATCTTTTGGCAGAAGGTCGGCTGGTAAATCTGGCTTCGGGCGACGGGCACCCCGCTGAAATCATGGATTTAAGCTTTGCCGTTCAATTCTTCAGCGCGGCGCACATTCTCCACAATCACACAAAGCTTGAGAACAAAGTTTACCTCATGCCCGAAGAAATCAATACAAAAATTGCCGAAATCAAATTGGAATCAATCGGCGTGAAAATCGACACCCTAACCGACGAGCAAAGAGCTTATCTCGGCTTATGAAAACTTCAATTGACGGGCGGCTTTTCGAGTGGGACGACGCCAAAAATAAAATTAACAAGATTAAACACGGCATCAACTTCAAGACGGCGGCGCGGGTTTTCAGCGACCCGTATCTCATTGAAGAATACGACGAAGAGCATTCTACAGATGAAGACAGATGGAAAATTATTGGTATGGTTGACGATGTTTTATTTGTTATTTATACCAACCGCGACGAAAAAATACGATTGATTTCTGCTCGTGAAGCGACCGAACAAGAAAGGGGAAGATATTATGGCAACCGTATTTTACTACTTACCAAATCCGCCGCCGCCGCTGACGGAAGAGGAAAAAGCTGAACTTGCCGCCCTAAAAGACCGTCCGATTACTTACGACGAGGATTGCCCGCCAATGACTGAGGAACAACTCGACGAACTCGATTATCTTATGCGCAAGTATAAAACGCGACGCATTACCAAAGAAATAAAGATGAAAGAATTCCCCGAACGTTTTCAAAAGCATAAATCAGAGGCAGCAGGATAAAAATTCTTTCGCGGGCGTCTTCGGACGCCTATTTTTTATTTTTGGCAACGAAAAACCCTCCGACTTGTCGCCGAAGGGCTTTTTTTAATGTTTTGCGTTATGAATTAGCGGATAATCTTCGTTCCGTTCTCTGCGTCGAAATTTTTCCAGAATTGTTCGCGGGTAATCGTGTTGCCGCTCTTGTCGGTGTAAATGTTGGCGTTTAAGAGTCCGCCGTTGTCCTTGTAGCCCGCGTAACCCATTTTGTGGAGCAATTCGCGTACCGGAGTGGAATGAATGGAGTTTTCCGCGCTCAAAAGTCCGCGTTTGTACAGTTCGTCGCCGTCTTGCAATGTTTCGATTATTGTGCCGCCCGCCACGCCGTCAAGTTCCTCGTCGCTCAACACTTCGTCCTTCAAAATCTTTTCGTCAGCCATTTTTATCAACCTCCAAATCGTTTTCTGCTTCTTATACGTTGAATTTCCGATTTCGTTACAAACTTTAGCAAAAAATTTTTTCGCGGTCAACGAAATTTTTTCAGGGCAGGAAATTTGCTTCAAGTACAGAAAAAATCTTCGCGAGGAGGGATTTATATGGGAAAAATCTTTAGACGAACGCTGACGGCTCTGCTAATCGTGATTTTCGCATTAAGTGCGGCAATCGTCGGCGCAAAAATCCAAATGTACACGGCGACTGGCGAAGATTACGCTAACGAAGTCGAATCGCAGGATATTGCTAAGCTCCGTGCACGCGACAAGGCTATCAAGAAGGCGACAAAACAAGCCGGCGTTTATTTGAAAACCTATTCGCGCTCCGTCAACAGCGAATTAACCGATGATGAAGTCACTGCGATAACGTCAAACGCTTGGCAACTCGTCGGCGAGCCTAAATACTCAAGTAAGATAGTAAAAGGTTCCGATGAAACGTCGATTATCATTTGGACGGCGACTGTTGAGGTTAATGTCGACGATTCAGAGATTCAAAGCTGGATTAAACGCGATGATAAAGATAAATCGACGATAATCACTCAAACACAAGAGGCGCAGAAGTCTGCAGAAGAAAACGACCGCAAAATTGAAGACTTGAGAGAAAAATACAACCGCGCAACGTCTCAAGCCGAAAAAGATAGCCTTCGCAAGCAGATGAACGACTCCGACCGCGACTTTTTAGCTAATCAGAAGCTTGAAGAAGGAAATAAGCTTTATTATGCCAAAGATTATTACGGAGCGATTAAACTCTACAGAGAAGTTATTAAAATTAAGCCAGATTGGTCTTTTCCGTACAACAATCGCGGCGTTGCTTATAATGATTTAGAACAATACGAGCGAGCCATTGCTGATTACGATAAAGCTATTCAACTCAATCCGAATTTAGCCGAGGCGTACAACAATCGCGGAGTTGCTTATAATAAATTAGGACAATACGAGCAAGCCTTCAATGATTACAATCGAGCTATCGAACTCAATCCGAATTATGCATCTGCGCACAACAATCGCGGCAATGCTTATAGCCTTTTAAAACAAAACGAGCGAGCAATTCAAGATTTTGACAAAGCTATCGAACTCAATCCGAAGTATGCGGAGGCGTACAACAATCGCGGCAATGCTTATAGCCTTTTAAAACAAAACGAGCGAGCAATTCAAGACTACAATAAAGCAATCGAACTCAATCCGAATTATGCCAATGTGTATTATAACCGCGGTATTGCTTATTCTGATTTAGGACAAAAAGAGCGGGCAATTCAAGATTATTCCAAAGCTATCGAACTCAATCCGAATTTTGCATCTGCGTACAATAATCGCGGCAATGCTTATTATTATTTAGGACAATATGAGAATGCGATAGCTGATTATTCTAAAGCAATAGAACTTAATCCAAATCATACTGGGGCGTACAGACGGCGTGCTCAAGCTTATAAAGAACTTGGACAATATGAGCAAGCTATTGAGAATTATACTATGTCTATTAAAATTAAATCAGATGATATCTTCTTATATGAAGGCAGAGGTATAGCCTATTACAAAGTAAAAAAATATCAGAAAGCTATTGCTGATTTCAATAAAGCTCTCAAACTCAATCCGGAATTTACAGCGATTCGTGCTTCTAGAGGAAATGTTTATTACGAATTAAAAGATTACAAAAAAGCTATCCAAGATTATGATAAGTACATTGAAAAAAATCAAACGGATTATCGTGTTTATTTTAAACGCGGTATGTCTTATAAAAATTTAAAGCAATACGAAATGGCTATTCAAGACTTTGAGAAGGTTTTTAAACTTACTCGTTATGAATTTAGTTTTGATAAATCTGAGTTATATTTTAATCGTGGATTTTGTTATCAACAACTCGGCGATGAGGCAAAAGCGCAAGCTGACTTCGCGAAAGCAAAAGAACTCGGCTACAAAGGCTGAAACGTAAAAATCCGGTATTTCGGATAAAAATCCTGTATGCTGGATTTTTCAGCCCCTATCAAGCCCTGAACAGGGGCTTTTTTTGTTGTTTCGCGTTATGACGCCATTTAGCCTTTTGAAAAATCCGGTATTTCGGATTTTCCGTTTTGTACCTCAAAATCGACCTCAAAACCATTTTCAAGCAAATTTTCGTTGCAAAATCGTTTTTCGGCGCGTATGATACTCAAAAACAGAAATGAGGTATGAAAATGGCTAATGAATTCGTGATTCAAGGCGTCAAACTCTTAAATCCCGCCGGCGAGGTCGTTACGGCTAATATTTTCGTCTCCGGCGATAAAATTTCTAAAATCTCTGCCGATGAACCCGCAAATACTAAAATTATCGACGGCAAAGGCAAATTCGCAACTCCAGGACTCGTAAACGCCCATACACACGCCTCAATGACCCTTCTGCGCAGTTATTCCGACGATAAAGCCCTTATGGACTGGCTCCAAAAAGATATTTGGCCTATCGAAGACAAAATGACCCGTCAAGATATTTATTGGGGCGCGAAATTGGCGGCGGTCGAGATGATTCGCGGCGGCACGACTGCTTTTGCCGATATGTACGGTCCTTGCATGGAAGAAGTCGCTAAAGTCGTCGACGAATCTGGCTTGCGCGGCAGTTTGAGCCAAGGTCTTATCAGTTTTGCCAACGGCGATAAAAAATTAGCCTCGAACGTCGAACTTTACAAGAATTTTCACGGCGCGGCGGACGGCAGGATAACAATTATGCTCGGACCGCACGCGATTTACACTTGCCCGCCCGATTATCTTAAAAAAGTCGTCGTTGAGGCTGAAAAACTCGGCGCGGAAATTCATATGCACATGAACGAGACTAAAACCGAAATTGAGGACTGTTTGAAGAATTATGGCAAGCGACCGTTTGAAGTCGTCGCCGAAACTGGGCTTTTGGATTGCGGAATGCTCGCGGCGCATTGTGTTTGGTTGAGCGACGCCGAAATTGAGATTATGAGCAAAAAAAATGTCCGAGTGGCGCATAATCCAGGCTCGAACATGAAATTGGCTAGCGGAATCGCTCCAGTGACCAAACTTTTAGCTAAAAATGTGACGGTTGCCCTTGGGACGGATGGCGCGTCGTCGAATAATAACCTTGACATGCTGGAGGAAGTCAGATTGGCGGCATTGCTCGCGAAAGTCGACACGTTAGACCCGTTAGCGGTTCCGGCGGCGCAAGCTTTGCAAATGGCAACGGAATTCGGCGCAAAAGCTCTGAATTTGTCTAAGGTCGGGCGACTTGAGGCAGGATTTAAGGCTGACATCGTGCTTTGGGATATGGGCGGCGTCGATTGGCAACCGAATTATAATCCGGCGTCGCTTTTGGTGTATTCGGCGAACGCATCGGCGGCTGATACGGTGATTGTTGACGGAAAAATATTAATGCAGGGTCGCGAACTGAAAACTTTGGACGAGGAAAAGATTATCGCGGAATTTAATTCATGTGCTAATCGTTTGACCGGAAAAAATTCCTAATCTTAGTGAAGAACTCTGCTTTGAACAGTCTAAATTTAAATTCAGTCAGCCCGAAGCGCGGCTTGCGAATATGCACGCGATAAAGTTCATAAGGATTAGTTTTAAGGGTATTCAAGCCCGCCTCGCCAGTTACAGCGGTCAAATAATTTTCTTCCTGCAAAATCTCGACCAAATCGGAATTAAAAGCCCCGTTCGGATAAGAAAAGCTATAAATCGTGTCTAAGCCGCTCCATTCCAAGAAAATTTTCGATTCTTTAATCTGTCTGCGTTGAGTATTTTTATCTAAGGTTGTTAAATCCAAATGGTCGGCGGTATGGGAACCGATTTCGATACCATACTGTTGCATAACCTTGAGTTGATTGAACTTGAGGTAATTTTTTTGCCCGATTTCGTTAGTGATGACGTAAACAACGGCTTTCATGTCGTGCGCCTTCAAAATCGGGAACATCTCGGAAAAATTATCTTCGTAGCCGTCATCGAAGGTTAGGACGATTGGTTTATCAGGCAAATTGCCTTTACCGTGCATGACGCGCATAAAATCCTGCAAAGTTATCGTCGTGTAGCCTTCTGACTGCAGATAATCGAGTTGGGCGGCGAAATCGGCTGGCGGCACGTTATAAATTTCAAAATCCGGGTCGAGCGGTTCATTAGTGACTTGATGATATTCGAGAATGGGAAAACCTTCGGGCTCCGGCAGAAAAAAGATAATCGCCGCGAGTAATGAGCTTAAGATAAGAAAAATGATAGCGATGATGCGCAAAATAATCACCTCCGCGAACATTTTAACACGCCGCCGATATTTTAAAAAGATTCTTTGACTGCGGAAGATTTTTTGCTAAAATGTGTAACGAAATGGATTTTTGAACGTATAAGCTTCAGAAAACACTTTGGAGGTTGATAATCATGGCAAAGGACATTTTGAAGGACGAAATCTTGAAGGACGAGGAACTCGAACAGGTAGCCGGCGGAACTTTTGCGGAAAGTTATAGCGACGCTCAACAGTTTGAAAAACTCGGCGTGAAAATCTTCAAAAATGATTTGGTTGGCGTTCCGCTTCTCGACCCTGAAGGTTTCGTAAACCTGCGCGCAGCGTTTGATAAATACGGCGTCACAATCAAAGACGATGGGAGCATTTGGGGCGACTTGACTGGCAAATCCAAAGCAAATCAATATTATATCGACGGCAAGGAAGTCAGCCGCGAAGATGCCTGGAAACACATCAACGCGCAGTTCGGTAAGTAAAAAATCGTTTCAAAATCAAAAGCCCTTCGGCGAGTGTCGGAGGGCTTTTTAATTAGTAGCTTAGCCACGTGAAGATAAAGATTGCGATAGAAACGATGCCATTGCGCATGAAGTAGGCTTGAGTGACTTCGCGATAGTCATTGGGACGAACAATAGCATGTTGATAGACAAGGGCAAGAGCCGCAATCGCCACGCCGACGAAATAAAGCTTACCCAAGCCGAGCATAAGCCCGACGATAACAAAGCAGATAATCGACACGACGTGAAGCCCGCGAGCAATGTTTAGGGCACCCGCCGCCCCGTACTTAGTCGCCAAAGAGTGAAGGCGTTGTGACTTGTCAAAGCGTTCGTCCTGTGCACCGTAGACCGCGTCGAAAGCTCCAATCCACAACGCGACCGCCACGCATAAGATTATCATTGGCAAGGAGATTGATTCGGTCAAGGCGACCCACGCGCCCGCCGGAGCCATTGCGATTGCCACGCCCAAGCACAGGTGACACCACGCGGTAAATCGTTTCGTGAACGGGTAAATTATGAACGGCACCGCCGCCACGGGCAAAAGCTTTAAGCATATCGGCGGAAGTTGTGCGACTGTCACGACTAAAACTATCATACACAAAGCCACGAAGATTAACGCCTCGCCTTTGGTGACTTCGCCGCGAACCATTGCCCGATAAGATAGCCGCGGTTGCAACTTGTCGTATTTCAAGTCGGCTATGTTGTCAATGACGATTGCCGCCCAACGCGCTGACGTTATCGCGACTAAGATTAAGACGACCGTCCAGAAGTCTGGCTGACCGTTCGTTGCCATGAAGGAGCTTGCCAACGCGAACGGCAGACTAAATATCGTGTGCGGCAAGGCGACGTTGTTTGCATGAGCTTTTAATTTCATTGCCTCGCGAAGTCACAGTCCGATAAAAGTTTCCATGTCTCGTCAGCTCGCGCAGAGTTCTTTAAGACTCGTTCGATATTTTTGCTGTCGCTGAAGTCGAAGAACCTTTCCGCCTCTTCACGAGACTTGCCGCCCTTAACCTTGCGATTAATCAGCCGCTCGCGTAAAAGCTCTGGCTCGGTGTCAATGAAAACAGAATAATCGCTGAGCACGCGGACATTAGTCCAGCCCGCTTCCTTTAGCAGAAGATAATTTCCCTCCAGCAAAATGATGTCGTCCTCAACGCTCCAGTAATCGGGCAACACGTCATGTATCCTGCGGTCGTAAATATTCCAATCAGTGCCCTCTTGCCGAACCGCACGAATCTTATCAACGAGCAAGTCCACGTCGAAGGTTTCAGGCGCGCCCTTAACGTCACGCATTAAAATTTGTTCGCCGTCGCGTTCAATCTTGGTGATGTTCATGTAAGCCGCCGTGAAGTGGTAGCCGTCAATGCCTAGGGCGCGAATCGGGTCGACCTCATTGGAACGGTCGCGGCTAAGCTTTTCCAGGAACTGTGCAAGCGTCGATTTACCTGCTCCGGGCGGTGCGACGAGATACGCGATAACCTTCCTATCCATTGTCATTTTTAAATCGGTTAGCTCGTGCAGGAACGGCATAAAGATTTCTTCAACCGCCGCCTCGCTGAACTTGACCTCTTGCCACAGCCCGTTGACTTCCATTTTGTACGTTAGAAATTTTTTCTCCATGACTCCTCCTCAATCAATCGTCCTTCACGACGAAGATAATAACTTTGTCGTCTTCAATCTTAGCGATGATTCGATAGTCGCCAACACGATAACGCCAATACCCGCGCCACTCGCCGCTCAATGCCTTACCGAGCTGTCAAGGATTCTCGCAACCTACCAAATTTTTATCAACCCACGTCAGGATTCGATTACGAACGGGCACATCAAGCTTGTTAAGTTTTTTTATTACATGCGGGTCGTATTCAATGCGGTATTGTTTCATAACAATCCAAACTCCTGTTTTAATTGTTCGTGTGAAATGGTCACCGGATTTTTCAAGTACTCCGCATAAGCCGCGTCCGCGTCGCGAATGTCCTCATCGTCTTCAAGGCGGTCGAGTGCTGCTTGCTTAACATATTCCGCCAGGCTGATACCTTTTTTAGCCGCAAAGCCTTTCATCAGTTCAATAGCCCCGTCATTAAAAGTCAAAGTAACTTCAGCCATTGTAATCGCGCTCCTTTTCCGTCACAGCGTATAGCGAGAAAGTTCTTCCACTTCGACGCCCGTCGCTTTTATCTTGAGCCGGTAATAAATATCTTCAGGCTCTGAATATTCAACTGCAACGATGATTAAATTTCCGTCGTCGTAATCGCCCAAAAGGATTTCGCTGTCGAGTTCATCGGAAAAAATTCTGCCGGCAATATCATCGTCATATTCAAAGCTCGAAACGTCCTTGAACGTCACACAGATTAAACCGTTCTAAGAACATGTGTTCACAAACGTTTGATTAAAGTGTGGATATGAGAAATTTTGATTAAAGTTTCAGCAGAAGCGGCAGTTAACTCGTAATCCTTGCTGAGTCGGCGGGAGTGATTGAGCCAAGCAAACGTTCGTTCTA
>JAFQZB010000317.1 GCA_017406175.1 Selenomonadaceae bacterium
GCCCTTCGAGCTTATCGGCTTCGATACTTGCCTTATGGCGACTTATGACACGGTTAATGCCCTCGACGGCTTGACGCGCTATGTCACTGCGAGCGAAGAAGTGGAACCTGGTATCGGCTGGAACTATACGGGCTGGGTTGGAGCTCTGGCTGAAAATCCCGCTATGGGCGGCGCAAAGCTCGGTCAAATCATCTGCGATACTTACATGAGCGGCTGTGAAAGCTACGGACTGGAGGACACCGCGACGCTTTCCGTTATCGACTTGGCACAGCTTCCCTACTTGCGCAATGCTTATGAGTCCTTCGGGCTTGAAGCTCTGCGGGCGGCTCATAACAATCCGCGAAACTTCTTTGCTAAGTTTGGTCGCGGAGCCGCGCAAGCAGAAAATTACGGCGGCAACACTCGCAAGACCGGCTACACGAACATGGTTGATATTGTCGACCTAGCCAAGGGCAACAAGGACATTCTCCCGAACACGAGCGATAAACTCATCAGCGCGGTTGATAACGCCGTCATTTACAAAGTCTGCGGTGAGTATCGCAATCGCGGCGGCGGCTTGTCTAGCTTCTATTCCTACAGCGGCGACGAGGAAAGCTTAGTTGCTTATCTCAACCTCGACTCCGCGCCCGTGCCACAAAAGCTCCTTTACTACTACCTGATTTACGGCGAACTGCCCGAAGACGTTATCCCGCTCCTAAATGATGATTCGCTAGTCACGCCCGCGCCCACTGCACCGCCGCCCCAAGCCGAGCGGCAAGAAATTTTCCAACTCTCTCAGCTAGAGGACTTCAAAGTACAAATGGACGATAGCGGCAATGCGTTCGTTCAACTTAGCCCTGAGCAAATGGATTTACTCTCTAGCGTGCATTGTCAGCTGGTTTATATGAGCATCGAGGACGACTTATTGCTTTATCTCGGTAGCGACGCCGACATAAACGCCGATTGGGACGCCGGCACCTTTACTGATAACTTCCGCGGCGTGTGGCCCATGCTTGACGGGCACCCCGTTTACGTCGAGATTACCGAAGAGAACGACGGCTATAACCTCTACTCCATTCCGATTAAGCTTAACGGCGTCGAATGCAATTTGCAGGTCGCTTACGTCTACGCCGAAGAGAAATACTATATCCTCGGCGCAAGGAAGGGTCTTGATAGCAACGGCATGAGTAGCCGCGAACTTATCAAGCTCCGCACGGGCGACGAGATTACCACGCTTCATTATGGCATGACAATTTCAGGCGACGACAAGGACTTCACGCAAGTTGAGGTCGACACGTTCACCATTGGCGACAACCCGCAAATTAAAGATGAACAGCTCGGCGACGGCAACTACGGTTATGCTTTTGAATTCGTCAGCCCGACTGCCGATGATAGCGCGTTGTCTAACTTTATCCTCTTCACGATTGCCAATGGCGAAATTACCACCGATATTAGCGTTCAGGAGTGATGAACTTTGGCTGACAATAAAACTGACGAGACTAAGGACAAAGATTTTTCTAAGCGGCAGACGCAACTAATCGCGCTGACGGCTCTTATCTTGGCAATCTGCGCGACGTTCGCTTCACTGTATGCCGGCGCAAATGCTAGCCGTGGTATCCTAGCGCAAAATCAGGTTTCAGACGGTTGGGCTTATTATCAGGCGAAAGGTATCCGGCAAACGATTTACTCTAGCCAACTTGAAATGTTAGAGCTTGACCCGCCCGCTAACCCCGACCCCGCTAAGCTTGAGGCGTTGAAGAAGGATTATAACGAGACCATCGACCGCTACGAGAAAGAACGCGACAATATTAAAGCGGACACTCAAGCAAAGGAAAAAGACCGTGACCATTTTCTTGAGCTGAACAAGGGCTTTGCCGGTTCGCTGACGTATCTGCAGATTGCAATCCTTCTAACATCGCTTGCGGGGCTGATGAAACAAATCGGCTTTTGGTATGCGGGAATAGCTATCGGCGCGTTCGGCGTTTATAACTTCGTCGCGGCTATGATGATGGTGTAAGCAATGAGAAAATTTTTAGCTTTAGTCTTCGCGCTCGGCTTGATGACTTCGACGGCACTAGCGGCGGGCGAACCTAAAATCTTAGCGGACTCGGCTATCCTCGTTGAGGCTAACACGGGGCGTATCATCTACGAAAAGAATCCCGATGACATTCGCGAGCCGGCGAGTATGACTAAGATGTTGACTTGCGTTATCGCGCTGGAGGAACTTAATCCGGCGCAAGAAGTCTTCATGGATAGTCAAGCGGTCATGGCGGAAGATAATACCCTTGACTGGTCGACGAGCGATTCAATCAGCGCACGCGACATGATAACGGCAGTCATGCTCGTCAGCGAGAACGGCGGCGCACTTGCCCTAGCTCAAACGATTAGCGGGAGCGTGGATAGCTTCGCCGACCTGATGAACGACAAGGCGCAGGCTCTCGGCTGTAAAAGTTCGCACTTCGCCAATCCAAACGGTTTGCCCAATCCAAATCATTACTCCTCCGCCGCTGATATGGCGCGTATCGCTGTCTATTGCATGACCAACGACACCTTCCGCGAAATCGTCAACACCCGACGGACTTCGATTCATTGGACGTATCCTAAGGACAAGTGGAGCGAACTCAACAACACCAACGAGCTACTCGGCAAGTACAATGGCGCGAACGGTATCAAGACTGGTTGGACGACTGCGGCGGGCGGTTGCCTTGCTGCCAGTGCTAAGCGCGGCGAAATTGAACTGATTGCTATCGTCATGCACTCGACCAATCATGATACCCGATTCGAGGACGCGTCCGCTTTGCTCAATTACGGCTTTGAACGCGTCCGATTAGTCAAAGCTATCGATAAGGAGCAGACTAAGAAAAAAATCTTTGTGCGCGGCGGCGAAAAGGCGACCGTTCATGTTAGCGTTGAACAGAATTTGGATTTTCCGCTCATGGCGGGCGAAGATTCTAAGCTTTTAAAGGTCGTTTACGATTTGCCAAAGATTGTCGACGCTGGAAACGGAATTGACGCGGGTCAAGTGCTCGGCGAAGCTGTTTTGCTCTATGACGGCAAGCCCGTAGCTCGTGCGCCGCTCGTCGCCCGTGAAAGCGTCGATGCGGGCTTTAGTATCGGCTCTCTGTTCGTGAA
>JAFQZB010000318.1 GCA_017406175.1 Selenomonadaceae bacterium
AATTTGTATCGTACTCATGAAATCGAACGTCATTTTCTTTTTTCAGATACCGACGAACACTTTCTATAATACCTATTCCCGCATCGTAACAGTAAAAACACATTCGAGAAACATCTTCGTCGTTCCGAGCCTCGTTGTAGCAATTTCCTATGATGTATTCGCTCTCCGAGTGTTCCACTGCATTGTTATAGACTTCGCCTATCAACGAAACCAATCTATCTTCAACTCTTTCCGTCATATTAACTGGTATTCGCTTAGAAATGTTCGCCGATACTATTTGTACCACGTCATCTTTCGTGTGCAACTGGAAAAGAGTTGCCAGATTACGTTCGTCAAAAGCGTATGAAGGAAAATTGCAACGGAATACGATATTTTTCTCTTTCTGCGCTCCAAAAGCACTTAAGCACGTCAACAAAAATAATCTGGTTCGATTGCGAAACAAATCGGCATGAGGTAAGGAAATTTTAACTTCGTCGCCTTCTGAAAGGCAAATTTTATTTTGAATATCGGCTACCGAGCTGAATAACTCAAAATCGCTTGCAAAATCGTTTGGAACTGGTATCTCCACCATAAAACTCCTAGAAGACAAGATTGTGCCGATAAATATATCAAACATCTTTGTCATTGACAAGAATGTCGGGCAACGGTTCAATTTCAAGTGCTTTCAAGCTCACGGTTATGCAATTCAAGATTGTTTTGATTCTCTGAGCCATTTATAGACCGTCGGACGCGAAACTTTGTAGTGTTTGGCGATAGCCGTCACTGTGTAAGTGCGTTCATAATAGCCTTGCCGATAAAAACCGAAGTCTTTGGGACATTTTTTGGCATTGCGCCCTTTGTACTTGCCTGCAGCTTGCGCAAGCTTAATTCCCTCGCGCTGACGTTGCAAAAGCAATTCTCGTTCAAATTCTGCTATCGCGCCAAAAATCGTGAGCATAAATTTTCCCTGCGGCGTCGACGAATCCAAATCCTCTTTCAAACTCCTGACTTTGACATCTTTTTTCGTCAAAGTCTCGACGATGTTGAGCAAGTCAACGGTTGAACGGGCAAGTCGCGAAAATTCCGAGACGATTAACTCGTCACCTTCGCGCAGAAAGTTCATCATCTCATCAAACTTCGGTCGCTTGGCAGATTTCGCCGAAACTTTATCGACAAAAAATTTTTCAACGCCCGCTTTGTCTCGAAGTTCAACAACTTGCCGTTCCTCACTCTGTTCGACGGTTGAGACCCTCACATAACCGACACGCACAAAAAATCACCTCCGACCAAGTTTAATCTTTGGCGGCGGTTTTATCAACATGATTTTTAGAAAGTTTTTGACAAGCGTAAGCATATATTGATTGGAAAATTTTTATACAAGGCGATAGGCACAAACGAAGCAAAATTTCAGTGTAAAATTAGGGAACACTGTAAAAGATATGACAATCCTCTGACGTTGTGTTATAGTAATCTGAACAAAACTAACTTCGCATCTAACAAAGAGGAAATTATGGACAGAGAAAAAATTATTCGACGGTTTCGCGACCAAGTAAACCAAAGCGGACATATTATCGGAGCGGCGGTCGGCTCCGGTTTGACGGCAAAGCTCGCAGCACTCGGCGGCGCGGATATTTTGTTGGTTTTGAGCGCAGGGAAGTATCGAATCATGGGACGCAGTTCCTTCAGCAGTTATTTTTGTTACGGCAACAACAACGAGCAAGTTATGGAGTTGGGCAAGCGCGAAATTTTTCCGATTGTGCGTGATGTGCCCTTGCTTTTCGGGTTGATGGCGACTGACCCAACAATTCAGCTCTACGACTACTTACAGAAAATAAAAGCGGCAGGATTTTCAGGCGTCGTAAATTTTCCGACGGTCTCTTTGATTGACGGTAAATTTCGCGAGGCTCTCGAAGAAGAAGGTACAACTTTTGACAGAGAAGTCGCCGCGATTAAGTTGGCGAATCATTTTGAGATGTTCACCGTCGCTTTCGTTACAAACGAAGAAGAAACCCGTCAAATGCTCGTGGCGGGAGCTGATGTCATCTGTGTGCATCTCGGTTTGACCAGAGGCGGCTTCCTTGGAGCAAAAAAATACATTTCAATCGATGACGCTCAAAAATCAACGAAAAAAATTTTCGACGTGTGCAGAAAACTCAAACCCGAAACTTTTTGCATGATTTATGCGGGACCGGCAAATACTCTCGTCGATATGAAGTATCTTTTCCACAACACAGAGTGTCAAGGATATATCGGCGGCTCAACTTTCGACAGAATTCCTATCGAACAGACAATTTTCGACACAGTTAGAAATTTCAAACGCGGTAGTGAAAATTCTGAGGAGGGTTCATACTCATCTGGAAAAATTTCCATTGATTTTCTCCTTCGCCACGTTGAAGAAAATTATTTCGATAAAATCAGTTTCGCCGAGCTTGCCGACAGCGCAAATATCTCGCGACCGTATTTGAGTCAGCGATTCAAGGAAGAAGTCGGCATTTCGTTTAGCGAATACCTCTTGAGTTTCCGATTAAACAAGGCGAAAGAACTTCTGGAGCGCGAACAAAATATTTCGTGCAAAGAAGTCGCCTTGCAAGTCGGTTACAGCGATTATGCGCAGTTCACCAAGATGTTCAAGAAATTTATCGGCGAATCTCCGAGCGACTATCAAAAAAGATGTGCTTGTGTTTAAGTCAGCAATCAAACCTAAGCACAAGTATTTTTTTGCGCGATTCAATTCCTAAACACAGTCGAAAAGTTTCTGAAGCCATTTATTTTTTACGGCAAACGATTAAAATGTACTCAGTAAGAAAAATTTTAGGAACGGAGGGAAAAATCTTGAAGACGATAGCAGTAGCGGGCACCTTCGACACAAAAGGCAGAGAATTTGCTTACGTCAAAGGACTGCTCGAAGAACTCGGCGTGCGACCGTTCATGATTCACACGGGCGTTTTTGAACCGGCATTTCCCGTTGACGTGAACAACGACGAAATAGCCGCAACTGTCGGACAAGACATCAAGGCGATTGTCGAACGCAAGGATCGCGCTCTTGCCACTGAAACTTTGTCCAAAGGTATGGAAAAACTCGTCCCCGAACTCTACGCGCAAGGAAAATTCGACGGGATAATCTCTTTCGGCGGTTCAGGCGGCTCGTCGCTTGTAACTCCTGCCATGTGTGCGCTTCCAATCGGTGTACCCAAAGTTATGGTCTCGACAATGGCTTCCGGCAACGTCGCGCAGTACGTCGGCACGAGCGATATTGTTATGATGCCGTCGATTGTCGATGTCGCAGGATTGAACAAAATTTCCAAGCTGATTTTCTCCAACGCGGTCTTGGCGATTGTCGGCATGGTTAATCTGCACGAAAAACTCAAAGCTGACACGAGCGAGGCTAAACCCTTAATTGCGGCGTCAATGTTCGGCGTAACGACCCCTTGCGTCGACCGTGCCAAAGATTATCTCGAAAAACGCGGATATGAGGTTTTAGTTTTCCACGCGACAGGCACCGGCGGCAAAACTATGGACGCGCTGATAAATGCGGGCTTTTTCGCAGGAGTTTTGGACTTAACAACGACTGAATGGGCTGATGAAGTCGTCGGAGGCGTTTTGGCGGCGGGTGAGGCTCGTTGCGAGGCTGCGATTGCAAAAAAAATTCCGCAAGTCGTTTCTGTCGGCGCGTGCGACATGGTAAACTTCGGTCCGATTGATACTGTGCCCGAAAAATTTTCAGGACGCAATTTTTACAAACATAATCCAACCGTCACGCTTATGAGGACTTCTGCGGAGGAAAATAAACAAATCGCCACGAAATTGGCGGAAAAATGGAATAAAGCTCAAGTTCCGATGACAATTCTCCTGCCCAAGCGCGGTGTTTCGATGATTGACGCGGACGGACAACCTTTTAACGGCGTTGAGGAGCGAAAAATTTTGTTTGACACGCTCAAATCAAATATCACTAACGAACTCGTCGAGTTTCGCGAGCTTGACAACAACATTAACGACGCTGACTTTGCCGAAACTGCGGCTAAGCGTCTGATTGAGCTGATTGAAAAATAATTGTGGAGGTTGATTGCAATGTTGAAGAAAACCAGAGCGGAAATTATGGCTGACTTTCGCGCACAGGTCGCGGCTGGCAAAATTCTCGTCGGCGTCGGCGCAGGTACCGGCATTACCGCCAAATGCAGCGAAAAAGCGGACGTTGATATGCTCATCATCTACAATTCCGGTCGTTTCCGCATGGCTGGGCGCGGTTCGCTGTCCGGACTCCTCGCTTATGGCGCCGCAAACAAGATTGTGACCGAAATGGGGCAGGAAGTTCTCCCGATTGTCAAAAAAACGCCGGTTCTCGCGGGCGTTTGCGGCACTGACCCTTTCCGCGTCATGGAAATTTTCCTCAAGCAACTCAAAGAGCAGGGATTTAACGGCGTGCAAAATTTCCCGACTGTCGGGCTTATCGACGGCAAATTCCGCGCAAATCTCGAAGAAACCGGCATGGGTTACGGTCTTGAAGTCGAAATGATTCGTCAAGCGCACGAATTGGACTTGCTAACCTGTCCTTACGTCTTCGACGTTGAACAAGCCGTTGCGATGACGGAAGCGGGCGCAGATTTGCTCGTACTTCACTTCGGATTGACGACAAAAGGCTCGATTGGGGCTGAAACGGCTCTCACGCTCGACGATTGCTGCGAAAAAGCTCGCGAAATGATTGCGGCGGCGCGAAAAATCAGACCCGACATCATGGTTATCTGTCACGGCGGTCCCGTCGCCGACCCGGAAGACGCTGCTTACGTCATAAAGAACATTCCGGAGATTGACGGATTCTTCGGCGCGTCCTCAATCGAACGTCTTGCCTCCGAACGCGGCATGACTGCTCAAGCGGCGGCTTTCAAAGCCATTACCAAGTAAAATCAACTTCATAATCAAAATTAAAAGCCCCGACGCGGTGT
>JAFQZB010000319.1 GCA_017406175.1 Selenomonadaceae bacterium
CGAGCATCGGCTCCGCAACCGATTTGACAAGCGGAAAACTTAATTATAACTGCGAACGAAGAGTACGCACTGGCGGCTTAATCGCCACGTCGCCTGACCGATTCCCTTCCCGTCAGGTCAGAGCCGACGTCAGAAACGGGAATACCGCGCTTGAGAGTACTGTAGGGCGCGGGAACTTCTAAAGTACTTGGCTTTATCGGGTTTGTCGCCGAGGTCGGTAAAGCTGAAACCTTTCGGCGACTGCGCTCGGAGAAGGTTAAGCAACGACATTTTTGGACAGGAGTTCGATTCTCCTCATCTCCACCAATAAGAAAACAACAAGCCCGAAGGTTACAAGCCTCCGGGCTTTCAACTTTTGTAAAAGTTGCCAAACAGCGGTCGCGGCGGACGTTGCGAAAGTTCGGACGTTTAAGCCGCGTTCGTACGCAACGCTAGCGCATTGCTAGTTCTGCATAAATAGAATTCTTGTAAATGTTCGCCCGCAAGGACACGGCTCACAAATTTTTTTTGCCGTGCGTCCCGTCCGATAACGAATCAGCGGAAGAGCCTGGGCGGTCAACGTGGTGATTAGGAGTTCGCCGCTCACAATCTCGGCTAGGAAATTATCTTCGTGAATGTGACAGCCACAGCCGCATTGATAGAACAGGTTGCCTTCGGGCGGCGCGGGTAGCTTGAAGTCTTTGTAAGTCAACGTGTCCTCCTCAAGACTAATGACGGTCTCGACGTTATGACTTTCATTGAGGACGACCGACGCCCCGATTGACTCAAGGGCGTAAAGCACGTCAAGCAGTCTGCTATCCGACAAGTCGCCCGCAATGCCAACGACCGACCCGCGAAGAATGTCCGCCGCCATTAAAGCCCGTATCATCAGCTCGACGTTGTTGCGAATGTCGCCCCGCGTGCAAAGTCTCGTTAGCCCGCCGACACGACTTATCCGCACGACACTCGATAGCGGCAACGTTAGAAGTTCAAACTCATTGCCGACGAGTTCAGCCCGCGTCATAAGCGGTAATTTAGAAACGTCCGCTAGGCTCTGAATGTCTTCGGGTGTGACGGCGTGGGCTTGGAAGTGCCTCTGATAAAACGCGCTCTTTTCGTAAGCCCACGCGATGATTTTCCTTAGCCGCTCCAGTTGAAGAAGTTCCAGTTCCTCGCGCCGAATCCGTTCCATTTGCTCATCTGCGAACATGGCTTATCCAATCGGTCGCTGATAGAAGAACGGCTTATAAGTCACGTAGCCCATTTGCCGCGAATTTAGGATTGACTCGGTGCCGCCTACGAACAGAATCCCGCCGGGCTTTAGTGCCTTGAAGAAGTTCCGATAAAGTTGGTCTTTAGCCTCGTCCGTGAAGTAGATGACGACGTTGCGGCAGAGAATCAAATCAAAGTTCGTCTCGAAACGGTCTTTTAAAAGGTTGTGGCGGCGGAAGTCGACGGGCATTTTGATTTCGGGTTTGATAGCGAACTTGCCGTCGGGCGTCTTGGTGAAGTACTTAACTTTGCGGTCGCCGCGCATGGACTTAATCTCGTCGGCGGAGTAAATGCCCTTCTTAGCCTTGCCGATAATCTCAATGTCCAAATCCGTGGCTAAAATCCTGTGGCGTTTAGTGGGCGTCAACTCCTTCATGATGATTGACAGGGTGTAAGGCTCCGCGCCGATTGAACAGCCCGCGCTCCAAATGTTGAGCGAGTCATTGCGCTTCAAGAGGTAAGGAATAACATCGTTCTCGACCTGGTCGAACTTGTCGGGGTTGCGGAAGAACTCCGAGACGTTGATAGTAAGATACTCGATGAAGTCGGCGAACTTCTGCTTATCCTTAATCGCGTCGCTAAAAAAGCTCGTGTAGCTCTTAAACTGCGTCTTCTGAATGAGATTGTTGATACGCCGGCGCATCTGCTGTTCCTTGTAAAGCTGCAAGTCAATGCCAGTCTTGCGGTTTAGCATTCCTTTAAACTGTTCCCAATCCTTGTCGTCCATAACTTTTCCCCCTTACGTAATAATCTTGCCGCATTGTAGCAGAGGCAAGGAATAATTGCAACGTAAAAGCCCCCGCGTTGAACGGAGGCTTTGGATTTTCTTATTTGGTCGGAGCAACAGGATTTGAACCTGCGACCCCCTCGTCCCAAGCGAGGTGCGCTACCGAACTGCGCTATGCCCCGAACGCCCTGCATTTTAATCAATCGCCTTGAGACTGTCAAGCAGTGATTTATCAAGAACCGTCAAGATAACGTCGAGTTCGCTTGGAAAGCTCTTTATCGCCTGAACAGCAACCTTGAGCGCGTCGCGAGGTGGGTAGCCGTAAATGCCGCTTGAGATTAGCGGGAAGGCAACGCTCCTTAACTTGTGCTCGGCGGCAAGCTTTAGGCTGTTCGTGTAGCAGTTAGTTAAAAGCTCCTTTTCGCCGAATCCGCCGCCTTGCCAAATCGGTCCTGCCGTGTGAATGATAAACTTAGCTGGGAGATTAAAGCCCGGTGTGATAACTGCCTCGCCCGTCTGAATCGGCGCAAGTTTATCGCACGCCGCCTGCAACTCACGATAGCCCGCCGCCCGAAAGATAGCTCCGCAGACGCCGCCGCCCGCTAAAAGTTGAGTATTTGCCGCATTGACTATCGCATCAACCTCAAGCCGCGTGATGTCCGCGCTTATGATTCTTAACGCCATAACTTACAGCTCCAAATTCATGAACGCTTCGCCAGTGTCTAGGTCAAAGATTTGAATCTTATCCTCGGTGATGAGGGCGACGCTCGTCCGTTTGTCGGGCTGATTGGTTAGGTAAGGCGAGACCGTGCCGGGGTTAAGGAAAATTGTTGAGCCGCGACGTTCCAAAACGGGCTTATGAATGTGTCCGCTGATAAAAATATCCGCCCGGAAGGTCGCCGCTGTCTTATCCTTATCGGCGTCGGTTGGCAAAAGGTGCCCGTGATTTACGACAATGCGCTTGCCATTCGCGAAGACGTGAGCATAGGGAATCAACACGGGCGTTTCAAGTACAAGCTGGTCGACCTCCGAATCACCGTTGCCGCGAGCGATAACGAACGGAGTCTTTGACGCGTTGATAAAGTTCGCTAAAGCCTTCGGGTTGTAGTCGTCGCCCTTGTAGTTCGGGTTGTTCGGTCCGTGATAGCAAACGTCGCCCGCGTGCAGAATCAAATCCGCGTCGCCGAAAAATTTCTCCACAGCCAGCTTAACTCGTTCGTGATAGCCGTGAGTGTCTGACATAATGCCAATCTTCATGTCGCACGCCCCTTACTTGTTCTCCAGAGCCATAATTTTATTGACGCGCCGTTCATGACGCCCGCCAGCAAAGTCCGTAGTCATCCACGCACGAACAATCTTGCTTGCCACGCCGAAGCCGATAACACGTCCGCCCATCGCCAAGACGTTTGAATCGTTATGTTCGCGGCTCATCTGCGCCGAGTACTCGTCATGACAGAGCGCACAGCGTATCCCGTGAATCTTGTTCGCCGCAATCGATATGCCAATGCCCGTGCCGCAAAGGACGATACCCCTATCAGCCGCGCCGCTCACAACGTCCGCGCAGACCTTCTCGGCAATGTCGGGATAATCAACAGCATTCGTGCCGAAGGTGCCAACATCCTTGACTTCCACGCCGTCGAACTCCGCCAAAACTTTCTTGACGACCTCTTTAAGGTCAACTGCGCCGTGGTCGCTACCAATCGTTATCTTCATTGCAACCGCTCCTTCCAAAAAATTTTAAGCAATTATATTTCGACGCCAGCAATTTTTCAAGGCTGTAGGTCGTCGAAGACCGCCGGCAATTTCTCGACGAGGATTTGATAAATCTTCAGCGCGACTTCCCGCATTTGTGGATGAGCCGCCTTAGCCGTCCTTAGCTTTAGGAAATGTCGAAGCTCGCGTAGGTTCATCGTCACGAAAATTTCTGTCTTGAGTGAGTTGGGAAGGATTGAGCGTGCCTCCTCTGGACGTGCGCCCGCCGCCCGCATTGCCAGATAAGTTTTCTCAAGCTGAGCCATCGTCGCCTTCCACAGCAAAAAGTTTTCGTCGTCGTCACTCCAGAAGCACGGCTTAATAAAAGTCAGCTCGCCGCCGAACTTGCCCGCGCTGTAATCGCAGAACCGCGTACTTTCCTGGCTGTAGCTAGCTAAGCGGTGGCGAACAAGTTCATGGGTTACGCCGCGGTCACAGACAATCTTAAAAGAAACCGTCGCGTGCTCAATAACCGACTCATGCCCACGCTTGATTATCCCGCGAATGAATTTCTCCGCGCTGTCAGCTTTGATGTTGCCTTCGGACTTGTAGCACACGCGCCCCGCCCGCTCAATCTTTTGCATAACCGCCGCCGCGTCGAAGTCCTCGATAAGCTCAACGCTCGGCTCGATAATCTTCATTGCCCAATCTCCTCCCGAATAAAAACTTTCTTGTCGCGCACGGCAAGCGAATTCTTCAACGCGACTTTGGTAATCGACGCTTTCTTGCCGATGATTTTCCTCTCAAGCAACAGCTTATGGAAAGTCGCAAGGGGCATTCCGTCCACGAAGGGCACTTCAAAGGGTTGCCCGTTGTGCTGGATACTAATCGTCTGGACGCCCGCCGCGTTTGTAGTGAGGTATTCCCCGACGCTATCGGGCGGGTCTTGCAACGTCTCTAGTTCGTCTTCTGTCATTAAGAAAACTTTATCGTCGCGCACGGCTAGCAGACTCTTCGCGGCGGTGTTAAAGGGCGAGGCACTCTTGCCGATGATTTTCTTTTGCCGAAGGTACTTCCCGAAAATCGCAAACGGCATTCCATTGACGAAGGGCACTTCCCATAGCTTATCGTTGTGCTTGATAAAAATCTGTTGAGCCTCCGCCGCATGGTCGTAAAAATATTTGTCGACCTCGTCAAGTGCATTGTAATACGCCTGCTCCAATTCGTCTTCGGTCATTAGGAAAACTTTATCGTCGCGCACGGCTAGCAAACTCTTCTTTGCAATCTTCCTAGCCGCCATAGAGTCGCCCGCAATGTCATTCTCCTTAAGCATGTAAGCAAAGAACTCGAAGGGCATTCCGTCCACAAAGTCGAGGTCAGAAACTTTTTCCCCGTGCTTTAGAAGAATCTTCCTAACGTCGGCGGCGTGCTCTGTGAAGTATTCCTTCAAACGTTCGGCGGGTCTCGGCTCGGCTAGCTCCTCTTCCGTCATGAAGTAGACGCGACCCCACTTGAGCTTTAAAAAATTTTGTTCGATGAAGTTCTTTAGCCTGCCCTCCAAAATATTTAGCTCGCGGCAAGTGCGCCCGAAATAATATGAGCCCATGCCGTCGACGAAAGGTATCTCAACAAACTCCTCCCCGCGCCTGACGAGGATAAATCGTAGCTTATGCGCGTTGCTCATAAAAAATCTCTTCATGCCCTCCGTAAGCTTAGGGAAGAATTTCGACAGCCGCTCAAGTTGCGGGTCAAAGCTGAGGTGGAAGTCCTTAAGCTCGATTGCCGCCGGTGGAATCTCTAGCCTTTGCAACTGTTCGATTAACCTTCTATGGCTCGCGCCGTCTGACACGAAGATAATTTTCTTGTCGAAGTCTACGGCGAACTTTATCGCGGGCAGGAAGTCTTTATCGCTCG
>JAFQZB010000030.1 GCA_017406175.1 Selenomonadaceae bacterium
CAGGCGTCATTTTTCCGATGTCCGCTATTGTCAATTTGTCCGTTCCAGCGGTGTTGCTCCCTGCGTTGTCCTTGATATTCCTGTACGCCAGCAAAATGTTTTCCCTGCTAAGGACGAGTGGCATTAAGTTTGTAAAGTGTTCGCCATTTTTCGCCCGTTCATACAGCTCGTTGTAAATATTTTCCTTTGGCATAAGGCATCAGCTCCTTTCTTGGAGTGACCCTTTTTGTCTTGCTCGAATCCTTATTCGATTGAGTGATTGATATGAAATTGTCAAAGACTTGTGCCCATTCCTTCATTCCCATTACAGGAACTTCATCGGTTCGAGCACTACTTTTCAGTACCGATTCAACCGCTTATTTTTCTTCGTCGGCTTAGTCATTTGACTTCGGCACCTTTCCTTGTTCCGATAACCCTATCTGTACATATAGCCTTAGGTTTTTGCTATGAGCCTGTGAGCTTGAATACGCCTGTAACGTATTATGGCATTTCATACGTACCATTCTTACTTTGCCACACTCACGACGCTTTCACGCTAACTGCATTTCTACAATTTTCACTTCTAGACCCGTACATTCGCAAATTCGTCAGTTCCTCAAGGAACATTCTAACCATAGCTATTTTATAGACTCCCGACATATAGGTAGCACCGACTGCCTCCAGTCAGCTTTCCTCGACTTTACGTTAGGGCTACTGTCTGCCGACTTCACCGAGCTTCTGACGCTTTCGCGCCAGTCGGAGTATTAGGGAGGGCACTTCAGGACGTTACCCCTTCATTTTACCCTTCGGATTATCAGTTCATCTGATTGCTCAAATGGATTAGCTTTTCACTAATCAACAAGTCGCACGGTACGAGTGACCGCCTTCTAACGGTAAAATTGTCGAGATATTTATTTGTACCGTCTGATGTCCAAATTTTTCCGTCAGCTTTTCCGTTTTCAACATCGTCTGCAGTTTCTTCGCGGCATCCTTCGTCAAAAATCCGTACGACGTTGTTAAATTTTCTTTGTAAACTACTGGGTCTAGCGGGATTTCTCTCGTGTTCTTCAAAAATCGCGACAGAAAATATTTGTACACTGATTCGCCCGCTTCATAATGTTTACTCGCCTCAACCGTTCCGACATTTCGCACCATGCCCGTTGTCGTGTCTACTTCTACGATATACGGCATGACATTTGCGCTGAGTGACTTGTAGACCAGACTGACCGTCAAGACAATTACCACCGCTAACATTCCAACCAGCAACCGACGCAAATTATAATTCTGAACGATTATTTCTCCTTCACGCTCGTCCCATTTCCGCGCCGCTCTCATCGCCGGACTTATTGCCTCATAATTTGTAAATTTTTCCGGCTTGCTGAACAGATTTTTTATATTCACGTCCTACTTCAACCCCTTCTTCTAATCTCAATATCATTTTCCCAACCATGCTTATCAAAATTATCGCCGTCATATCTTCCAAACCACACAGTCCTGAAATCAATCCAATTATCAATGGAAAATGCTCTTGCATTCCGCTCTTGAAAATTATCGCCATGTCTATTGCTATTAAGCTCAACGAAATTGCCCACTCGATTGTTTGATTCGCTTTCAAATATTCTTCTGTCGACTTATACCACTCATGCGCCATCGATAAAATTTCGGGAACCTCGAAAACTAATGTCATTCTCAACGTGTAATATATCGCCATTGACACATACACCATTGGCAACCAACTTTGCCGTGATTCTTCCTTCGAGCTTGTGAAAAAATTTATCGCTTGAAACACTGTTACGCCGATTGCCGCATTGAATATGAAGTCCGACGCTTTATAATTCCCACTCACGCTCACCAGCAATGCTATCAGCAATAATTTTTTCGCATTGAGCTTTCGTTTGCCGTCGAGTCTCGTTAATCGCCACAGAACTGCCGATATTAAAAATCCTATCAACGGATTCATTTCAAATGTGTATATCAGCAGGATTCCCGTCCACATTGGCAAAGCAACTGATAACATCGTCTTAATTCTCTCCAATTTATCATCTCGCAATTTTTACCAAGTCAAAATCGGTACTACTCGCGCCTTTATCTGGCTTTTTGGAATTGCTCCGCTATATCTGCCGTCAAATGACCGAGCACTTGTCGCTATCGGCAAGACATAATCCTTTGGTACTTCATATTCACCGCGCAGTTTCGGTAGAACGTTTCCGACGTTGTCCATCTCGTACACTTGTCCGATATATTTTCCTTCAATCTCAAATTTCAACGTCTCGGCATCTATGGAATACTTTTCGCCTTCCGTCGCTCCCACTTTTTTCAAAAAATCGCGTTCGCCATCGCCCCAGCCATTTTCGATTATCATTGCTTTC
>JAFQZB010000320.1 GCA_017406175.1 Selenomonadaceae bacterium
ACATGAACGATTATGAAATGCTTGAATCTGTCGTCTATAGTTTTGCAATGGCAAACGCACATTTCGATTTGAAGCGGATTGCGCGTTATGAAACGCTAAGCAACGACGAGGACGGCGTCGGGGCGGGAATAAAAAAACTTTTAGGCTGTCAATCCAATTTGTCATAATTCGCGAACGATTTTCTTGCGAAGGAATTCGTCCTTATCAAGTTCGGACATCAATTCCCATGTTTTATCCATTTCGAGATTGTTACCGCTGGAGCGAGCGACGAGTTGAACGGCTTTTGGGTCGAAAAGAATGGCGTCGGCGATGACGGACGCCGCTTTTTTGTTCGAGAGAGTGTCGGAGACAGTGACGCGGTAACGAGTGTTGATTTTGTCGCGAGCGATGCGTTCTTTCAACGCCTTCAGCTGCTCCTTAGCGTGATTGATGCGCGGAATAAGTTCTTTAGCGCGTGTCTCAACTTCTTCAAGCTGACGAACGAACTTATAATTTTTGCGAAGGATACTGGCAGCGATGAGTTCGATTTTGCGCGTCGATTCATGTTGCTGACAGAGCGTTTCCAATTCGCTCTGTCGTTTCTGCAGAGAAATATTTAGCTGGGCAAGGCGAATTTTTTCAACTTCAAGTAACGCTCTTTGTTTGGTCAGATAATACTGTTGCTGAATAAAAGTAGAGCGCGGAAAGAGCGACCAATCTCGACTTTGAAATTCTTTTTCTTCGCGAGCATAATTGAGAAGTTTTTGGGCGAGAGTTTGCTCGGCTTTTTTGTATCGGCGGATTGATTCGCGCAATCGTTTGAAGTCTCCGTGCACAAAAATATTTTTTGCCATAGCAAGAGCGCGTTGTGGAGAAATAATTTGTCGTTGAAGGGAAAATTTCTTGTCGAGAGTGTTCTCGTATTCTTTTTTCAAACCAAAGAACTGGCGACGAATCAAGTCATAAATTTCGCGGGTTTTGAAACTCGTTTGCGGTTCTTCTAAAGACTGCGCGAAGAGCGCATTTGAGAGGTCATCAACAGCTTTATCCAAGTCGGTACTTGCCTTCTTAAGCATTTTTCGCGCTTGAAAGTTGGCTTGCAAAATCTGGTGAGTAACCAGCGCGATATTGTTTTTATACTCAGGCGAATCAAGGCGATGTTGAATTTCCTCGACCGATTTTTTCATAAGGAGAGAGGCGGAAAAAAGAGAAAAGATTTTGGCTTTCACTCCTGCTACTATTTCGTCGTAGGCTTGAAGAACCTCTTTTTGTCTCTCGTCGGGCTTTTTTAGGGTTTTCAAAAAATCTTCCAAGTGCTTTTTCTGAGCAAGCGTTTCAAAATATTTATGCCAAAGCTCACGTTCGGCTCTGGTCATATATTCAAGCATGGCTTGTTCTTTCGCGTCGTGTTGGGAAATAATGACACGTTTCCATTTATTGACATTGGCGACCGCCGTCAACAGTTTGCTTTTCATTGCCAAAAGATACTGCGAGAGAAATTTCTGGGTAGTATACTCTTTCGAGTCCATAAGATTTTTAGCACGAACAGAGGCAAGTTGAGCGGCATCTTTGACTTCCAACTCGTCGGCTTCTTTCGTCAGCGCATCCAGTTTCATTACTAAGTCGAAATGTTGTTTGCGAAGGGAACGAAATTCTTTTAGCCGCTTCAGTTGCTCATTATCTTCTTCTTGACAAGAAATAATTCCGACGTATTTTTCCGGCACGCGATTGAAAAGGCGAGTAAGGAAAGTATCACCGTTTCTTTCTGCTTCTTCCTTTTGAGCTTTAAGCGTCCTGTGGTCAACGCGAATGGAAAAGCCGTTTTGTTCCAAGACCTCATTCTGGATTTGTGCGAAGTCGGCGCGAAGGACAGATAAAAAATTTTTGTCCGCCCATTTACGAGCTTTGGGTGCGCCACGATTCCATTTTTCTTCAAAAGACGGCGCAGAACCGTCTTTTTTCTTTCGCGCCGGATACAGGAAGAAATTGTTGGCATCGCGTTCTTGTTTATTCTCCACAACATCAATTAGTCGTTCAGAAAACATAATGTGAACATGGGGATGATGCTGTCCGTCTGACATCACTCCGATTTTGTTATGAATGGCGTAGGCGTAATAATGGTCGCTCAAATGTTTGGCGATGAAAGCGTCGATGATTTGGCGGTACTGCTCGGTGGTGGTAAGCTCGTTAGGCAAGGCAAATTCGATTTCGCGATAACGGCGATTGCCAGCAGATTCGTACTCGTCAGCAGCTTGGAAAAAATTTTTGGGGTCGTCATGCGCCCATTTTGGCAAGTGGTGAGAGTGAAAAATACAGCCGCCACGATTGGCGAACGCTTTTTCGCGATTGATATATTCGACGTGAGAAAGAGCAGAATGTTCTTCCAAAGCCTCTGAGATATTTTCTAGGATTTTTTTAGCAATAAGCAGAGCGAACTTTACTCGCTCGTTAGAAAAATCCCATCGCACGCGCTTATTACATTCTTTTGTGAACTCGTCCAAGTCATTAGATTCATCAGTTTGCAAAAGCAAGTCAGTTCCGCTTGATTCTGAATAAACCATAGTGCGTTGGGACAATGTTGGCAAGCGAAATCCGATTTTGGTTGCATCTTCGACTGACTTTGCATTAGTCGATGCAACAATGGGCTTAGAATTTGGGCGTTTGGTGATGATAGTTCCACCGCTTGCAATGAATTTTTTTCTTTCATTGTCTTTATCTTCCTTCTGCAGTTCAAATTCTCTTTGTAAGAGTGGGTCATGAAAAGAAACAGGCAGATCCAATTTCACTGACACTTCCAGCACAGCTTTATGAAAATCGGGCGAACCGTTAATAATCAGCGGTTTATGTTCCATTGCTTCATCGGCGAGCATAAGTGCAATGGAAATAGTGGTCAGGGAGGCATTTTCAGTTATCTCTAATCCGCGCTCTGTGTTTTTAATTGAGCCGAATTCGTCAGTCTTGTAAAGGAGGGCATTAAGCCCGTCCAATGCGTTTGAGGTTTGAGCAGTCGAAATAAAATTGCCGTTGAATTTGTTGGATTGTTGCCAGCGTTCGTCCTGAGCAAAGGAACCTTCACGGTTTATGTACTCGACGTGCTTGACAGCCGAAACTTTCGCACCGCTAGGTTTTTTGTCGGACTTGAGTCTGAAGTGGAACATAGCCATGAAGTTTTCCCTCGCTTTCATAAAGCCAACCGCAGGTTCAAGGAGCGAAGCGACTGGCAGATTTGCTCCGCCGATAAACGGCGTCACGACGGGTTTTTAGCGTTTCACGCAGTGAAATGCGGAAGTGAACATTTTCGCCAAAATCTGCTTTCCCTTATCTTAGCACATCCATCAGAAACCGCATGCACTACTTTTGCACAATTTTTTGGGCATTCCGTGACTTTCTCTTTCCTTTGTGTTATAGTCTCTGACGTAATAAAAAAACTTCAAGTCTTCAAACTGTAAAGGAAGAAAGTCTTATGAAAGTTAGAACTGATTTCATTACCAACTCCAGTAGCAGCAGTTTTATTGTCGCTCGTAAAAATGAACTGTCTGACAAACAGAAAGCGGCTATTATCCAATTCGTTGAAGAAAATTTTCTCGGCGAAAAAATTCTTTCCCCTGAAAGTACCGAAGAAGAAATTACAACGGTTATTGAAAATGAATCTTTGGAGTACGACGAAAAATCTATCCGCAAGGCTTTAAAGCAAGGACAGAGTATCTATCTAGGATATGTTGCGTACGATGATGGGGAATACAGGATGTCGGATTTATTCCAAGATTTCTGGAAAGCATTTTCAAAAGCCGACAATAAAAACTTCACTCAAATTAACACGGAGCTTGACGATTAACTTTAGGAGGAACTCTTTATGAAAATTAGGACTGACTTCGTTACCAACTCCAGTAGTAGCAGTTTTATTCTTGCTCGTAAAGGTGAATTGACTGACAAACAAAAAGCGGCGATTGTCAAATTCGTTGAAGAAGTATTTCTCGGTGAAAAAATTCTTTCGCCCAACAGCACTGAAGAAGAAATTCAAGAAGCTATTGAAGAAACTTATTTGATGGACGAGAACGAAAAGAGTGTTCGCGACGCGCTTGCCGGCGGTGCTGATATTTATACCGGTAACGTTGATTTTGAGGAATCCGGATATCATCTTGCCGCTATGTATCAAAAACTTTGGGAAATTTTATCAGAAACAAACAACGAGAACTTTGTTGAAATCGAAACTTCCCTTGATTATTGAGCTATGAGAATACGTCAGGACAAAAATTTTCTTTCCTTCTTCAACGAAAACACCGGTAACTATATTCGCACCGGAATTATCAAAGACGGCAAAGATACCGGCGAAGATCCATTCATGGCTTCATTCCCTGAACTGCTCGACGTTGGCATCATGGGACACTGTGCTCACGGCAAAAGCGGACTTTGTATTAAATCGGGCGTCGAATGTTATCAAGACGGTTTGCACTCTAATGCTCCCAATATGACCGTTGCAGATTTTTCAAAAATTGCCGCGCAGTGCAGGGGAAAAACTTTTCAATTCGCTCTGGGCGGTTGCGGCGACCCTGACCAGCACGAATATTTTCGGGACATTCTTGAAATTTGCCGAGCAAATAAAATTGTCCCCAACTTCACTACTTCCGGTTGGGGATTAACTAACGACTTAACTCACCTTTGCAAAAAATACTGCGGAGCTGTGGCGGTAAGCTGGTATCGGAGCAAATATACTCTGCAAGCCATTGATACTTTGCTTCAAGCCGGCGTGAAAACAAATATTCATTACGTCCTACAAAGTGATACTATTATTGAGGCTCTCACTCGCCTGAAAGAAAAAACTTTTCCTACAGGAATAAACGCCATAGTTTTTCTTCTTCACAAACCTGTTGGATTAGGCTCCGCTAAAAAAATTATTCAACGCGACAACAAAAATTTTCAAGAGTTTATACAATACGTTGGCTACGAAAATTTGCATTACAAAATTGGTTTTGACTCCTGCACAATTCCTGCTCTTTTACAAAATCCTGGTAATATGGCGTTAGAAAGTTTGGATACCTGCGAAGCAGCAAGGTGGTCGGCATATGTCACTGCGGATTTGAAACTCTTGCCGTGCAGTTTCGACAATCAAAATCAAAAATGGGCAGTCGATTTGCACAAATACACTATACAAGAAGCATGGAACAGCCCAACGTTTGAAGATTTTCGTAGTAACTTTCTCAAGGCTTGTCCCGATTGTAAAAAAAGGAAATTATGTTTAGGCGGCTGTCCTATTCTTTCTCAAATTGTTTTGTGTCCTCGCAAATGAATAACGATTGGAGGGATTTGGTGGAAAAATTTTTAGACGAACGCAATGCTGCTTACGATACTTTGGCTAAACGTCTCTTAGCTCGCAAATCTATTCTCGCTTACATTTTGAAATATGCGGTTTCTGAGTTTGTCGATTGCTCTTTGGAAGACATCGAGAAAAAATACATCGAAGGCGAACCTTCCGCAACCATTAACACTGTTCCTCTTGATGATACTCTCGACATCAAAGGCAAACATACCGAATCGAACAGTCCGCTTGAAGGACTTGTTACTTTCGACATTATTTTTGACGCTCTTGCTCCTTCTTCCGGCGAACCTATTAAGCTCATTATCAACATTGAGCCTCAAAAAACTACTACTTCCATTGATTACAAACTGATGAAACGGGCAGTATATTACGTTGCTCGCCTTATCTCTTCCCAAAAAGAAAAGGAATTTCACGGGGACGATTATAACGGGCTTAAAAAGGTCTATTCGATATGGATAACTATGGACGTGCAAAATTATCGTGCCAATTCTATTCAAGAGTATAGCTTGACCGAAAAAGTTCTCCACGGGGATTTTCATGACAAATTGCAAAACTACGACTTAATCAAGATTATCATACTGAATTTGGGCATAAAATCGACTTCTCACAAATTATTGGATTTGTTGCACTTACTCTTCATGGATTTAAAATCTTCTGAAGAAAAGGAAATTATTTTGCACGACCAATATAATATTGACCTAACTCATGATATGAGAAAGGAGCTGACTCAAATGGGTGGACTCATGGAACCTTTGCTTAAAGTCGCTACTGTTAAGGCAACTGAAGAGACCGAAAAAAAATCTAAACTCGAAGACATTCGTAATGCTATGCAAAGTTGGGGTTTAACTGCTCAAGACGCTATGACTGGACTTAAAATTTCTCCTGAACTTCAAAAAGAATTATTGCCTTTAATTTAGCGGTATGTTATTTTCCTCAACTACATTTGTGCCAATAATGGGCACAGATGTATTCTTGATTTCACAAGACACAGAATTTCTTAGCAAAAAAAGGAATGTTTCCTATCATAGCGAATTAGCCGATAAACAAATTTGAATTCTTTGGAGGACAGATTATAGAACGACCGATATAAATGCGGAAAGCTCCGCAGTGTCTACCAAACACTACAGAGCTTTTTCTGGTGAATGTCGTAATCATCGCCAGAAAGTCCGAAGACTCCCCGCGCCGCTTAATTGCATGTTGTTTCAAAATCACTACGTCATTTTACATTGCGGCGGCGTTTCTTGCAAGGACTTTTTGTGTTTTCGCCATAGGCGAAGTGTAACTAAATGGTTACAGACGACGACATTCACCAGAGTGAGTGTCGTCTTTTTCTTTCCCTCCTCACGAGGTGATTTTTATGAATAATGAAGTGCCAGAAGCCATCGAAATGGAAAAACAACTTCTCTCCGCCATGTTTATGAAAGAAGGGCAAGTTGTTCCCACCGTATGCTCTATCTTGGAAGTCGATGAGCTTTACCGTCCTGAACATCGGCTCGTTTTTCAAGCCATTTTGCGCCTCTACACCAAAGGTGAACCCATTGATTATCTTGCCGTTGAGGAGGAACTTCGCAAAAGCGGCGACTTCGGCAGAATTGACCATCGCTATTTGCTCGGTCTCATCGACGCGACCTTTACCACTGCTCGTGCCGAGTACCACGCCAACATCATCAAGGAAAAAGCTAACCTGCGCAAACTTATCGAATTGAGTGATGTTCTTCAAGATGAGGCAACTCGCGGCGAAAAATCTTTCAATGACATTCTTGCTTTCCTCCAAAACAGTCTTTCCAACTTGAGTCGTTCTGCCAAACCAACTAATACTTTGCGTCTTACTGATTATTTTGCTAACCAGCTCAAAAACGACATCGCGTCACTGAAAAACTACGCCACTCGCAAAACCGGTTTCAACAACAGAGATGATCAACAATTTTTCAGTCCGGGTCTCTACGTCATAGGCGCGACTCCTGCCGCCGGTAAAACTACCTTTTGCTGGCAACTTCTCGAACAACTCGCTGAGCGTGGCGAGACTTGCATTTACTGCTCTTACGAAATGAG
>JAFQZB010000321.1 GCA_017406175.1 Selenomonadaceae bacterium
GCGATGTCGAGAAACCACTCGCAGAAGTTCGGCTCGTTATTTTTATAATCTTTAATCGTCTGGAGAGCGGCAAGCGGCGTGAAGTAACCGATTGAGTAGGCGATGAGTGCGGCTATCAAATGACGATACCGCTTGAGCAACTCTTTGTCCATATCGTAAATCATCTGCCGTCCTCCTTAAACACGAGCGGAAACTTTGAAAATCCTTTAGGCGGCTTGTCAACAAAGGAAAGAAGTTGCCATGCCCATATTCCGACATTCTCATAGCCGGTGTTGCCCTCATGAAAGTCTCCGCCGCCACGATCGTTGCCAACTGCTGTAAGCAAAGGCAAAGGGTGAATGCACCAACCGTGTTTGTCAATTGAAGCCGCTTTGTACTCGTCCAAGTCAACGAACTGCCGCCTGTCGTGATTGAGCAAGAATTTGCCGTCGAGCTTGAAGTCTGTGGATACGACACCAAGCGGCTTTACTACTTCGCCCCACACTTCACGATAAGACGGCACGTAGAACGCCGAGCAATTCGGGAAATCGAAGTCGCCAGGTTCATCTGCATAATCCCCTGTCCATGCCACTCGGCTCGGTTCATTGTACAAGAATTCCGAGAAGGCGTTGACGAAATCATTGTCCCACCACGCGTGCTCCAGCAATTTTGCAAACGTATAATTTCCGTCTACCGTCCTGTCATACACTTTGCAATTCAAACCATAAACGTCACCGAGAATGGGCATATAATACTGTCCCATAATCACTCCTCCTTTAAGCAGACAGTGAAAACTCTTCTGTTGTTATCGGTTCCTTCTTCGTCAATAGCCTTTGTGCATACGGACAATTTTCTCGCCCCGCGCAGTAGTCAAGACATTTGCGATTGCCCCAACGTTCACGGAACGAACAAATCGGCGGTAAAGTTTTCGTTGCCATTGCCTTGCTCAAAAGTTTTGCTTTATGTTGAAAATAACGGGTCAGCCAGCAATCGCTGATTCTGTTGATAGGTATGATGTAGACGGATTTATCAATTCCACGTTCAGCCGCTATGCGCAGGGAAGCGTCCCGACATATTGCTTGTATGTACATGCGGCTGATTTTGAATCCGGCTCGTTCTAACAAAAGGCGGTAGTAGTTAATTTGAATACTCCAGTCGAGTAAATCTCGCACGCCGTCATAACGCAGTTCTGTTCTGAATTTGGCTTGCCCCTTCTTTGCGCCCGATTTGTAAACTTCGCCGGTGTCCACTTTGACTTTGTAAATGCCAAGAGCGCGCATAAGTTTGAAGCTGGACGTAACTTTTAAATCGCCCAGTACTCCTTCATCTGTGTCGAGAATCTTTCCGTACAAATCGAATTGCCCCGACGTGATGTCGTCCTTGAGTCTCTCCTCTGAAAGAATTTCACCCTGCGTATTCAGTTCGTTGATTGAGTGCAGAGCTTGTCCCTGCAACGCGTACAGCACTGATGACGGCTCTACTGCATACGCACTTGTTTTCTTGAGGTAAGTCTCGCGAACTCCTGCGATAAGTTCCGTGACTGTCGGCTCAGATATGTTTCGGTCGAGTGATTTTGCCACTGCTCTAAGCGTTGGTAGGAACATGCACCTTTGACTATTCCGGCAGGAACGCAGACATTCTGTGATACGCACTCGTTCCCCGCTCGGACAGATAAATTTTGTTGCCGGCATATTTGCCACCTCCACAAAAAGAATTAGCCCCGACCACTCGCCGCAGTCGGGGCTTTTAATTTGTTTGACTTCAGAACGGAACCGCCCAAGCATATTCCTCTTCCGTGAAATTTTCTTCAGGCAAATTTTCCTGTTCGATTTGTACGGTAAGGTCGCCGAAATGTTTTTCCTCTGCCAAGCTTTTGAAGTCGATTTGCGTAAGTGCGACGGTCAAGTATTTGGCAAGAATGCGCGTCTGGAAAGGGTTAAGAGTGATGTGCACATCTGAATCCTTGTTTTTGATTTTCAATGCGAGGAAAACGACGTGATCATCAAGACGAATTGTCGTATCCACATCATCATACGCTGCGCAGTTAAAGAAACTGCTCATAAAATTACCTCCCTTCAAGCTGAAATTGTTTGATATTCGGGCAAGGACTGATAGGTTGCGACGGTCGGCGGCGGTAGCATATTTCGCGGCACAGGCAGCGCGAGAATTTCTCCACCAATGCGCTCAAGGTCTGTTGCTCTTTCGTAAGTCTTGGCGATTTTGCTCGCCGCTGTTACCGCGTTGACTAATCCATAACGCGAATTATCGCCTTGCATAAAGAGTTGGCGCAAAATGTCACCCCGTTCGTTTTCCGTCAGCTGGAATTTGTCCGCTAGCAATTCTACTGCTTTTACTGGCTCTTGCTTAAGCGGGATTTTGGTCGCCTCGCGCATTTTATTTACCGTCAACATAAACTTACTCTCATCGACAGCGGCTCTTACTACATCTTGCACTTTCATAAAGAATGCTTTGTCGTCCTGTGCTAACGTCGCCTCAGAGTAAAGCTCATACGCCGAATCATCAGAAGCATTGACTTGACGCCCGACATGATACTTTTTCTGCGCTAGGTCTTTGCAGATAAGCCCGTTTTTGCAGACGAGACGGAAAACGAGCGGCTCGACGCGCAGACTTCCTAAGCCAACCTCGCTGTTTGAGACGACGAATCCAGCTTGCACCACGTCTCCCACGCGAACTTCTGCTTTGACTCGCCTATTGACCACCTTAAGATACAAATGCGTTGGCGTGACTTCGCACGATTCTATCTGCGCGCCCTGCATTTCTTGTATCACGGGCAGTACAGCCGCACACAATTCCAAATTGTCTAACCTCCGATAGCGGTCGGATAAGAACGCACGGACTTTGCCGTCGAGCACGCGAATCATTCGACGTTCCGGCTTTTGCTCCAGCCAAGTGTTGACGTTGCGGTCGAGCAGGTCGGGTGCTTCGTTCTGCATTTTCTGGTAGTAACGAAAGGGGATGTTGAGGCGAGCGGCTATTTGCTGATGCGCTAGTTCACCGATTCCGAAGCCATAAGTTTTCCCCTCCAGCGACAGATGAAGCGTCGAGCCGTAACTATTTGTTTCCACTTCCAGCGTCCGCGTATCCGCGAGAAAATCCTGCCGATTGCGCCTTTGCCGTTGAAGCTCCTTGCCCAGCTCCATTAGAGTTCGTCCCTGTTTCATTCTAAATTTCTCCTTTCAAATCAATAGATTTTGAAGCACAACATCGAGTAACATTCTAATCAATATCTTTCCTGCAATCTCCACCTCCTTTCATTTTATTTTGTCTCATATCACTTCCTTTCATTGACACAAAGAAAAGCACAGGTGCGTAATACACCTGTGCTTCATTTCTATAATATACAATTTATTTAAATAACTTTTACGAAATTATTACCGACAAAATGATAACAAACTTATTATAATAAATTTACTTTACAGAATTCTTTGTATTATCTAATAGGGCAATACATTTGCACTCGATTAACGCTAACATGCGTGGTCGCCCCTCTATTACGCTTGGAGCTCTTTTTAGACAACTATCCTTATCACATTTCGTTAATCCTTCTCGCTTTAGAATCTTTGATAAATCCTCAGAAGTAATGGGTAGATAGTCATTTCGGGCAATAAAGGCATTGGCAACAGCATTGAAAGTATCATCCTTTTTGATCATTAAAATTTGATTTTCGCTATCCCTATACCCAATGTAAATTCGCATATTTTGAACATAAGTTTTAATGTCTGGAGCTATTATTAATCTACCTGTTCCGCATAGATTAAAGAATTCAGCGAGAAACTGTATGTGAGGCTCTTGAACAACTGCTGCTTTATCTTGGGCAGAAACTACCTTATGTAAAATTTGCGTAAAATAACCAAACCACGAACCAACATTTTCTTTTGTTAAAAAACCGACTTCCAAACATAGGTTACAAAATATCCAAGCGACTATTTTAAGGTGCAAGAACGTGTCAATCAGTCGTGAAGCTTCTAAACCTTGAGGTGAACGCTCTTGCGTAAAAACTCGTCCTACTTCTGCAATGATTGCAATATAGTTCCTTTCCAGGTAACGTATAAATTCTGCGACAACATGCTGCCAAATCCAACGATTATTTTGAAATACTGCCAAAGCGTCTTTATCTAGTTCTTCCTTAAAGATAACCTTGATGTATCGGAGTTCGCTGGATATAAGTTGCCCAATCAGTTTTGTTTCACCAGTAAAGACGCATCCACCGCGTATTGCGTATTTCTTGATATTATCCTTACCGCCATATTTGATTCTAGGTGTTTTATCGCTGTATGCTCGGATTAAAGACCGTATGTTACTCATCTTATCTCTGACTTCCTTTGGCGAGCCTTCCATGTTAAAGTCGTCAATAACAAGAGTATCATCGTAAAAAATTTCATGCAACACGCCCAAACTAGCCTCTGTAGCACGAACAGTGCTCAAACGGTCATTCGTAAAAACAAATGGCGCGAATACCACTTTGCAAAAACTAGTCTTCTTAGTCCCACTATCACCTATAGCCATTAGACAGTGTGCAAGAGGATAGCCTGCGTCAGTAAATAAAGCATCCGTGTAGGAAGCCAAACTGTAAAAAATCATCGGAATAACTACCTCGTGATCTCCTACATCAAAAAGCCCCCATGCTTTACCAAGAATATTAAGGAAATTTTGTTTATCAAGAGGTGGAGTTAAACATTTTTCCGATTTACAATCTGGTAAGCCACCATGATAAAATCGCCGATAACCATTTACCAGCGGTCCCCAACCCCAGTAACCGTAGACGAGCCTTTCTTCAAATTGAGTGTGTTTTAAGAGTTCACCGAGTAAGCGTTTAAATTTCTCTCCAGCATTTCTATATTCATCTGTGAAAATTTGAAACTCCGGAGCCTGATGTTCAATTTGATTTTGTAAATTTGTCCAATTTTCATGGTCTACAGACAGTTCTTTTGTTTTGCCTTCGTCATTAACCAACTGAATGGAAAATTTCATTGTTACATTGCCACTAACGTCAATAATATTCTCGTGACATTTTATTATGATAAAAAAATCCGTAAAACGAATCCATTTGCCCTCTTTACTGAGGAAAAAATAGCCAGAATTATCTACCACAAAATTCCCAATTCGTGTAGCAATATTACTGAATTGAGGAATTTTTGAATTAGCCGGAACTACTCCAGCTATCCCTGTATTTTGACGAATTCCAACATTAGGATCACATGGCATCAATCCTTGAACAGAAGAAACCTGCCCTAGCTGTTGAGCTTCACCATTAGCAATAATATTAAAATTCGCTACAAGATTATTATGTGGCGGAATAGTACAACCCGATTGTTCAGGTGAATTAACTATGTTCCGATTTCCTATCAGGGATTTATTAAGTTGCTCTCGACAAGTCAAGTAGAATGAAGATGGCTCTGGCGGCTCTACTTTTAATCCTACTTTTTTTGCTTGCTCGTAGGCTTCTTTTTTCTCCATGTAGGCATAGTCAACATCAACAATCTTTTTTAGTCCAGGTTTCGTGACATCAACAATTTGTTTCAAATTTTTTTGTCCTTGATTCGGAGCTTTGAAATTTTCATCACTCAAATCTTTCGCCTCCCAGTAAAAAAATTTTTACACTTACATATTTCTAAATGTGACCGTCCAGTCCATGTTGTCCACCTTGTCCTGCTCAAAAAAATATGTCTGATGTAATAAATCGCGTCATTATGCATATTTTTTAGCCGGACAGGACGGACAAAGTGGTTCGGACAAAAGATAAACGTCCATGTTTGTATCGAATTTCTGTTACAATAACTTAAATATCTAAAAAAATTTTTTGCAAAAATAATTTAAACACAAAAAAACAAATCAACCGTTTAACAGGAACTCTATAAAGTTTGTAGAATATCATCACAATAAATGAGTTCAAAATTTAGGAAAATTTTATTCCACAGTTGTGTAATAATTATCGGGAGATGCAAGCATATGACAATGCCAAAAAAGTATCATTATATATTGCTATTTGAAATAGACGAAAACATAATAAAAAAGGTAAGAGAAATTGACGAATTATCAGATAACTATGTCATATTAAAAAACACAATAATTGAAGACGGACAACGTTATCCCATCGTTCTTCGCAAACTTACTGAAGAAGAAAAAAGTAGGGCAAAACCTAGAGCTATCTACGGGATAATTGATGGTCATCATCGTTATCACATCGCCTGCAAAAGTAACAAAGAGGAAATTTTGGCTGATGTCCTTCCGGATAATGAAGAACTCGGCAACTCTCTATCTGATGTTAAATTAGCCTTGCGTTTGAATGAATCCTCAATAAAAATGACCAATGAGGAGAAAGGAAAACTTATTTATGAAATGATGCTCGGAACTGGAAAAGACGCTCAAACGGTAGCTCTGGAACTATTTGGCGTAAAAATCTCTATGGCTTACCGTTGTTTAAATGCCTATAAAAAATCCATTGGCGAGAAATTCATTTTAAAA
>JAFQZB010000322.1 GCA_017406175.1 Selenomonadaceae bacterium
CTTGCCCAATTCCAACGTTCAAGTCGTCATGACCGACGAGAGGAATCGCCCGTTGCCAATCGGCGCACTGGGCGAGATGACGATTTTGGGCGACGGGATTGGGCGCGGCTATGTCAATCGCGACGACCTGACGCAGAAAGTTTTTATCAAGCTGTGGGGTAAGCCAGCCTATAAGAGCGGCGACCTGGCGCGGCTCCTACCCAACGGCGAAATTGCCTTCCACGGGCGCACGGATAATCAAGTAAAATTGCGTGGCTTGCGCGTCGAGCTCGGCGAGATTGAATCGGTCATGAATAATTTTGACGGGGTCAAGGCGAGTATAGTAGTGGTGAAGAAAAATGCGGCGGGCGATTACCTTGCTGGCTATTTTACTGCCGAAAAACAGATTGACCTCGACGAGCTGAAAAAGCATCTGGCGGGGTCGCTTACGGCTTACATGGTGCCAGGCGTTTTAATGCAACTTGAATCCTTCCCGCTGACCGCCAACAAAAAAATCGACAAGAAGGCTTTGCCCGAACCCGCCTTGCAAGTCGAAGAGGATAACAAGAAAGTTGCCGCGACCGATTTGCAAAAGACGTTGTGCGGAATGTTTGCAAAGGCACTGGGCAGAAAAAATATCGGCGCGGACGAAAATTTCTTTGAAGTCGGCGGAACATCGCTTGCGGCGTCGAAAGTGGCAATGGCGGCGTTCTTAAAGAATTTGCCGATAGTCTACGCTGACATTTTCAAATATCCCACTGCCGAAAAGCTGGAGGCGTACATTTTAAAACAACAGCAAGCCCCGACCCCCGACCGCGTCGAGAAAAAAATACCAACGCCGCAAATCTCCGCGCCGCTTGAGGGTAGCTCCTTCCTCAATGAGCTTTTCCAAATCAATAGGGCACTTGCTAAAAACCGCGTGGAATACGTTGACGAAATTCATCACGAAGGCTTGGGCGATGTCTTGCTAACTGGTGCGACGGGCTTTTTGGGTATTCACGTCCTCTGCGAATTGCTGAAAAATACTTCGGCGAAAATCTTCTGCTTCATTCGTAGCAATAAACATGCCTCGGCACAAAAACGCTTGCGGACGCTGTTTATCTACTACTTCAATTCGTCGCTGGAAAAAGCTTTCAATGAACGAGTGACGATCATTGACGGCGACATTACCAATGTCGAGGCAGTCAACGCGCTGATGAATTATCCGTTCAAGACGGTTATAAACTGTGCGGCTTGCGTCAAACATTTCGCGGCGAGTGATATTTTGACGCGTATAAACGTAGACGGCGTGCGCAACTTGATAAAGCTTTGCTCCGAAAAGCATACGCGGCTGATTCAAATTTCAACAGTCAGCATTGCTGGCGATAACGTCGGGCAAAATATTCCCGCCAACCGAAAGCTCACCGAAAACGATTTCTACATTGGCCAAGAGGTCACGTCAAATAAATACGTTTATTCAAAGTTCCAAGCGGAAGAATTAGTTTTAACTGCAATCGGTCAAGGCAGACTCGACGGAAAGATTATTCGCGTGGGCAATCTGATGAGCCGCATTTCCGACGGCGAATTCCAAATCAACTTCTCGAACAATGCCTTTATGCGCGACATTAGAAGTTATTCGATTATCGGCAAGTTCCCTGTGTCGCAATTGGACGAGCCAACGGAATTTTCGCCGATTGACGAGACCGCGCACATGATTGTTAAACTCGCCGACACCAACGCCGATTTTACCGTTTTCCACGCAGTCAACAGCCACCGCGTTCAAATGGGCGATATTATTCACGTGGCGAACGAATACGGCATTACGATTGATGTTGTCAGCGATGAAGACTTCGACATTGCCTTAAAGCTTGCCATGCAAGACGAAGATAAAAATTTGCTCGTCTCAAGTCTTATTGCCTACAATGAATCAGATAAAAAGTTGTACGAGGAAATTGACCACGACGACGCCTTCACAGTCAAGGCTTTGTATCGCTTGAAATGCCGCTGGTCTATCACCGACGAAAATTACATAAGGAACGCCATAGAGGCTTTGGATACTCTGGGCTTCTTTGAAGGGAACGCGAGATTTTAAATCATGGAATATACACGCAACGATTATCTTGTAAGCAAAAAATTCTATCGCTACCTGATTCCAAGTTTCTTGTCGGAAATGGCAATGCATATGGGTTCAGTTATCGACGCGGTGATTGTCGGCAACTTAATTGGCGTAGATGCATTATCCGCCGTCACGCTTGCTAGCCCGATAATTCAAGTCTTGCACCTGCCCGGACTGATTTTGGGTCTGGGCGGCGCGACGCTGGCTGCGATTTGGTTAGGCGAACGCAAGCTTAAAGCCGCCTCGGACATGTTCGCCGCCTGTGTAATCACGGGCATAATCTTTTCAAGCATAGGAGCATTAACAGCCTTTTGGATAAATGCGCCGCTAGCTCATCTCGTGGCGGTCGACCCGCGACTTGTGACTTTCGTCGAGGAATACCTATTCATAAACCTTTTGGGCTTGCCGATAATGACGCTGGTTTTTCTGACGTGCGAATTTCTCAGCGTGGACAATCATCCCGACTTGGGCGCGTGGATGTTTTCAATCGCCGAAGCCGTCAACGTCGTCTTTGATATTGTTCTAGTCAAGTTCGCGGGCATGGGCATGGAAGGTGCCGCCGCCGCTACGATTATCGGCTATGCTTGCGGGCTGATTACGTTGGTTTTCTATGCACGCTCCAAAGAGAGAATGTTAAAGTTCAACCTAAGCGGCATTGCGTGGTTCAAAGATATTTTCGCCGCGCTCAAAACCGGTACTCCGCGTGTTTCGCTTGAACTCATGCAGGCGTTGCAAATTTTCGTACTCAATACCGCTGTTCTAACAATTCTCGGCGTCGAGGCAATGGAGATTTACGCGGTCTGCTCGAATACGTTGATTATGGCAGAGCTCCTGGCGGGCGGGATTATCAGCGTCATTCCAAATATTTGCGGCGTCCTCTACGGCGAGAAAGATTTCTTCGGGATTCGTCGTCTCATGAAGAAAGTTTTGGAACTCAGCGGCATTTTGATTTCAGTGCTGACCGTCGTGTTTTTAGTCTTCCCAGAAGAAATTGCATTGCTCTTCGGCTTGGAGAATGAAGACCTGCTCCCGACTGCGGCGACTTGCTTGCGGATTTACAGCTTGAGTTTCGTGCTCTACGTCTTTAACGAATTCTTGCAGCATTACTATCAAACGATATTGGAAACGATGCTAGCGACGCTCGACACGATACTTGAATTCTTCGTGCTACTGATTCCGATAACGTTCCTGCTTATGCATTACTACGGGATTTACGGAGTGTGCGCCGCCGTGCCGATTAGCGAACTGCTGACGATAATTATCGTCGAGGGCACGCGGAAATTTTTGCAAGAACGCGGCAAGCTCCCCCAAGAAGGTTTGCTAATGATTCCGAACCCTAAACATGATGATTCGCTTGACGTTACGATTGAGGCGGGCGAAAAAAATGCCGTCGGCATATCAACTAAAATAATCGATTACTGTCGCGCCCGCCACGTTGACGAGCGAACAGCATATGTCTTGGGGCTTGCGGCGGAGGAAATCGCTATCAACATTTCGCGCTACGGTTACAGCAAATTCAAAAAGCCTTACATTGATATAAATCTTTCGCACGACGACGAACAATGGATTTTACGTATCCGCGATGATGGCATTCCCTTCGACCCGACCCAATACCATTCAGAAGAGGAAGGGCAATTCTTGCTCGGCGGCATTAATGTGATTAAAGGTCTGGCAAAAAATTTCACTTATACCAGAGTTCTCAACATGAACAACACGATTATTGAAGTTTGAAAGGATGATGGATTTATGAAGCAAGCACCGGTTATTGGCTCCAAGAACGTCACTGGCGAAAGGTATCAAGGCTCGGCGGCTAAGGTTTACTTCACTAAGACTATCGACGCTGAACACCTTATCAAGCTCTACAAGCTCATCAACGAGAATATTTTTGGTAAGATAGCAATTAAGCTCCACACGGGCGAGAAGCATGGTCCCAATATTTTGCCGCGTGACATGGTTAAGGAGTTTCAAGCGCAAGTTCCAAACTCGGCAATCGTCGAATGCAATACGCTTTATGAAGGCGACCGCGATACAACCGAAAAACACCGCGAGACGCTTAAAATTAACGGCTGGACTTTTTGCCCCGTCGACATCATGGACGAATTTGGCGATATTGATTTCCCCGTCGCGAACGGTCTGCATTTAAAGTCCGTGGCTATGGGCGGGCACTTGGCAGATTACGATTCGCTGATAGTCTTAACGCACTTCAAAGGACACGAAATGGGCGGCTTTGGCGGCAGTCTCAAGAATATTGCAATCGGTTGCGCATCGGGCAAAGTCGGCAAAGCGCAAGTCCACGGTCTCGACCCTAATAATATTCCCGACGATGACGACCTTTGGCCAGAGGGCGAATATTTTATGGAGCTTATGACCGACAGCGCGAAGGCAACTTGCGACCATTTCGGCAAGCACATAATTTTTATCAATGTAATGCGGCGAATGAGCGTTGATTGTGATTGTGCGGGCGTGGAAGCTGAGGAACCGACGATAGCTGACATTGGTATTTTGGCGTCAACGGATATTCTTGCGATTGACCAAGCAAGTTGCGATTTAGTTTACGGCGCACCCGACGGCAAAGACTTAATTGAGCGGATTGAGACTCGGCAAGGGCTACGCCAGCTCAGTGCAATGCGCGAATTAAAGATGGGTAATCCGCAATACGAGCTTATTGAAATTGATTGAAGTTTACTTGTTAAATCTGACGAGCCAACTTGAAAAGCCTGTCGAAAAATTTTTGCGCTACTTCACGACTAAGCGACAGGAGAAAATTTTGAGTTACAAATTTACAGCGGATAGAAACCGCACACTTTGGACGGAATTATTGGTGCGTTCAATCATTGCAAAAAAAATGTTCCGCACGATAGAAGAAATACAAATCGAACGAGACCAAAGCGGCAAACCTTACGTTGTCGATAGCGCGTTGCAAATAAGCTTGGCGCACAGTAAGAATTGGGCGGCGTGTAGCATTGGCGAAGTTGCAAGCGGTATCGATGTTGAAGAGAATTTCGCTGACGCGCTCGCCATTGCTCAAAAATTTTTCACAGCGCAGGAATATCGGCAACTTTGCAACCTTGACGGTTGGGCGCAAGCTGAAAAATTTTTATGCCTTTGGACGATTAAGGAAAGCTTTGCAAAATTGACGGGACACAAGCTTGACGACGCCTTAACTGTTGACAGTTCGGACATTTTATTAGGGAGTTCAATCGCGGGCAAAAATTTCTTCTTAAATGGAGCGGTTATCGGCATCTGCACTGAACGAAATTATTTGCCTAGAAATTCCATTTGTTTCACGCTTTGAAGCATTCGTATTTCTTTCTCACGTTACCAAAAAACTCATTCACATTATCTGCCCTCTAAAAAATTTAACTGTTTTTATCTCATAACACATTTTTGCAAGTTGGCAAAAAACGCCCGAATATTTTCTCGGACGTTTTTGCTCTATTTTTTTACCTTCTTTGATTTTGTTTCCGCATTCGCTTTCTTAAAATCTTCTTCCCTACAAACTTCAAATGTATCTACCGCCGCATAATATTTGAAATAACAACTGTAGTTCTTGCCTTGTCGATTCTTCAAACATTTCAATTCTACTTGACGCGGATTTGCTTCTTTTGCCTTTGAGATTATCTCCCGATTTTGATTCGTCGCTCCCTCCTTCAACTCCCGCGTCGCGTATAACTGCAAGCCCCAAACCACATCTGCCGAGTATTCTATATTGCCACTTTCCTTAAAACTCTCAAACGCTACCTGTTGTCCGTAATTCTGCCGATTAAAGCTACTTATCACTATAAACGTCGCGCCCGTCTCGCGCTGAAAATTTTTCAACTTGCGCACTATCTCATCTATACCTTGCTTCACTGATGCTTCTTTCTTTCTTACGGGTATTATCTGCAAATAATCCAAAACTATCACCGGAGCTTTTTCTACACAATACTTTCGCAACTCGAATATCAATTCATCTATATCTTTTTCTTGCATTTCCACTACCGTTAAATCAATTCCTATTTCTCCAAATTCCACTAAAATCTCTTTCAACATCCGAGTTTCATCTCCGCGACGAATTCCCGATGACGTTAGTACCGTATTCTTGTCCCAATGAAACAACTCGCGGGCTAACGACTTCGTATACAACTCAAATTCGCTCATCTCATAACTACAATAAACGCATTTCTCTCCCTGACGCGCTAGCTGTTCTAACATTTGCCATGCAAACGTTGTCTTACCCAATGCCGGCAGTCCTCCCAACACATACAAGCCTGGTGTAAAAATTTGTTCCGCGTCTATGTTTTCAAATCCAGTTTTCCGACTCGCATACTCTTTCATTTCTTTTACTTTCGAGCCAAATCTTTCTTTGAAGAAAGTAGAGAAACCAGAAGAAGTCGTCTCGCTCGTTAGCTTTTTCAATTCTTCGAGCATTGCCGACGCTTCCTGCATTATTTCTTGAAATGGCTTTACATCTTGAGAAGCATCTTCCTGTAAGACCTCACCGAGTAACATCAGCCGTCTTAATATCGCTTTTTCCTTTATTACCTTCGCATGAGCTTGAGCGTAACCAGTAGTCCAAGCCGATTCCGCAAGCATAAAAACATAGCGCAAACCAACTTTATCTAATTCTTGACGCTTCCGCAGTTCCTCGAACAATGAAAGGATATTGGGTTCGATTCCCGAGTCATACAATTCCAACAACACTCGATAAACCATGCGATGCTCTGCCCTATAAAAGTCGTCTTCTTTAAGCATGGACCTAATCTCCGGAATGACGAGACCTCGTTTGAGCAACATAGCCCCCAAGACAATTTTTTCCATTTCAATAGCCTGAGGCAAGTCAAAACTTTTTTCAGTCATCAAAATTCACTCCTTTCAAGAAATTTTTTCGAGTTTTAAATTGCGCCCCCTTCGCGACTGACAACGGACGTTCACTGCGAGCGAGGCACCCAAAAGGGACGCTAAAGCTTGCCTCGCAATCTTGTTCACGTCTCGCTGTCAGACGGCTACGCTACGCTAGCCTACGCTCAGCCCGCGCCCCCCACCCATTACCATAACCAATCAAGCGCAACAAGAACGCTACCCACCAAAGCAAAATCAAATCGGAGAGATTTTGCTGAGAGATTTTATCGCGCATGGGCATTGCAAAAGCCGCGCAATACTCAAAAAGGATTATGCCTTCGCAAATCCTTTTTTTCGTATTGCATTAATTGCGGCTTTTTCGTGCCCATACGCTCAAAAACCTCTTTAGGAAGCGTTCAGGCTGCGCTACGGGCGTAATGCCCTTCGCTTGCCTTCACTAGGTTGCTGTGAAATTTTTTTCGGTAGCAACCTCAAAAATTTCTACGCAACAAAAACGTAAAAAGCGAAGGAGGAAAGGTTGCTTTGAGATTCTCGTTATTCGAAGCATTATCACGCAACCTTTCCGATGGGGGGGACACCCCCCGGCTAACGCCTCCCCCCGATGTGGTTTTCTACCTGAGGTTATCGCTAAAACTAAGTTATTGAATCTCAGAACCGGAGTAAACGTTAAAAAAGAACATCCAGCCCGATTTTTCCGAACGTTTTCGTAAACCTTAGGTTTTCAACTTCAATGAGCATAACGTTGGATGTTCTTTTTCCAATGAGCCAGAGTAGCTGATAACCTTCGAATAGTCGTAACGCTGGAGTAGTGACAGAGGCGAGGTCGGCGGAAAAAATTTGACGTGATGTTAAATTTTTTTCGCGACCCACGTGGGGACGGGGGCCTGTATGGCCCCAGCGCAGCTAAAGCGACTTGGCGTAGCACATGGAAAGGCGACAGTGCCCAAAGGGCAAGCGTTAGCGTCTGTCGCCTGATGTGCAAGCCTTAGTCGCTTCTGCGTCGTAAGGTTTACGATGACCTGCGGGTAGTTGATACCGCGAGAGCCGCCTCTAAAGTCTGAAGTAGCCGCAACGCTCAATCGCGGCTCTCGCTTTTCAAGCCGCGAGCGACCACACCACGACGGCACCGCGAGCGACCACACCACGACGGCACCGCGAGCGACCACACCACGACGGCACCCTAAGATACTTACAGTATCTACATGAAAAATTCGAGTTCGAAATTGGCGTTCTGACGCCGTTTATAGCCTGTCTGAATTTTCAAATTTTCATAGACCATTCCCCAAATCCCGATAGACCATTCCCCAAATCCCGATAGACCCCCCTTTACTAAATTTTTAAACCGCGTCATAACGCTATTTATTTTGCGAACGTGTCCGTACTTGCTCATAACGTGTCCGTACTTTGAGCCGTTTTTGAAGTAGAACGTGTCCGTACCTGAGAGAAGGTGAACTCAATAGCTTGATGCTTATCACCATCTTTCCTTACGGTAAAAGATATAATGTCACCGTTAGACATCAAATCTTCAAAAATTTCAATGACCTCATGAATGACTTTGCATTTCTTCTTGGAATCTGCGTTCATGAATCCGCATACTTTAAAAACATAGTCAAATGCTATAATTGGTTCCATGTTGTGAAGAAAACTTTCGAGAACTCGCTGAATGACACAATGTCTGACAGATATACTTCTTGGTGAACCTGAATGCTTTGAAATACTTAATAATCTAGGCTCCACAGAAAGTAACTGATTATTTTTAACGCGAGCGATTGTCAAAAGTGGTGATTCATC
>JAFQZB010000323.1 GCA_017406175.1 Selenomonadaceae bacterium
ACAGGCAAGCCAACAGCGTCGCGAGTGTAAAAAGTTTTTTCATGACCTCACCTCGTCGATTAAAAGAGGAAGTTAAATAGTTGCGTCAAGATGCCCTGACGTTGTTTGGCGTTTAGCGGACCTTTGCCGTCGAATTTTATTGACGCGTCGGCGACCTTACTTGAAGGCACGGTGTTATACATGGTCACATCATCTCGGCGAATCGTCCCGCGCAAGGTGATTTTGTGTTCATCGCGGTTTTGCCAAATGGATTGCACGCCCTCGACTATCATATTGTCATTGGGCAGGACTTCCACGACCGTAACTGTTATTTGCCCGCTGAAACGGCTGGTATCGGTTGCGTTGCCGTCCGCTTGAAAGGAGTCGCCGCCGCTCGCCGAGAACGCCTTAATAAAATCAAAAATGCCTGTGCCTGTGCTGACGTTGATTGAACCCGATTTGGAATTCCTGCGGGACTTCGTAGCGGTCTGCGTCGTCGATTCGTTTATGACTATCGTTAGAATGTCGCCGACGTTGCGGGCTTTCTTGTCAGCGTACAAGCTCAACGCGCCATTATCGACCCAAAGGGACTTAGCCTCCACCGCGCCGCCGACAATTACAAACACCCCAATCAATATCGCCGTTAGGATTCTCTTTGTCATCTACATTGTCACCTCCACCGTGCTGGCGTCGATTACTCGCGCCGTTAAAATTTTTCCAGAAGCCTCATTCTTGACCTTGACCAAAGCACCAACGCGGGCACGTGTCATGATGATTCCTTTTGCCGATGCTTTTATTCCGTTATGATTCAAGATGATGTTCACGCGTTGCCCGCTGTTTACGACGACTGGTTGCTGAAAGTAAGCCTTAGTCACGGGCGAGCCGCCGCGAATGTATCTATGCGGCACCAGCCCGACGACTTCGCTAACGTCCTTAACATATTCGTTGCGCCCGTCAATGACAACCTCCGCGATATGGAAATCCGCCGCCGTCACTGGTACCTCAATCCGCAGGTCATGATTTGCTACGATAACCGAGTCGTATACCTTAATCCGCGCCGTGAAACTCACCGTCCGATAAAGTCGCCCGTTCACAAAGACTGTTGCACGCACGGGAGTCAAGCTCAGGTAACTTATCGGCACGGGCAACGTCGCTTTAATGTCCACGACGCCTTCAGGCAACTTCATGTCGGCGGCTCGTTGCGTAAAAATAATTTCATGCCGCCGAGTTTCGCCGCGTTCGTCAAGGGCACGTTCCAAGGCGTCAAAGGCAACTGCTTCGACTTCCGCGCCCGTTATCGTAAATGCAAAAGTTCGCGGCGTCAAACTCATCATCAGGAGCAACGCCGCGATAAATATCTTCTTCATGTTAAATTATCGTTTCATCTGATTGGCAATCTCAAGCATTGAATCGCTCGTGGTGACTGCCTTTGAATTGGACTCGTAAGCGCGCTGGGATACAATCATATTAACCATCTCTTCGACGATTTGCACGCCCGACATCTCCAAAGTATTTTGCGCAAGGACGCCCGCGCCATCTTGCCCAGGCTCGCTTTCAATCGGTGCACCGGAGGCGGCTGTTTCTAAGAAGAAGTTCCTGCCATAAGCGTAAAGACCTTCCGGATTGACGAAACGCACGAGAGTTATCTGACCGATTTCCGTTTGCTCGCCGCCTGCAGGAGTATCTGATACGCGTCCGTCCGAACTTATGACAAGACTGCTTATCGGGGCGTTCTCGTCCAGCGTGATATTCGGAATGAGCAAGTAGCCGTCACTTGTCACCAGTCGCCTATCCGAATCGAGCTTAAAGGAGCCGTCGCGAGTGTAAGCCGTGGTGCCGTCGGGCAACTGCACTTGGAAGAAGCCGTCGCCTTGTATGCCAACGTCGCTGGGGTTATCGGTCGTCTGCAAAGGTCCTTGGGTAAATACTCTGTGCGTCGCGGCAACTTTGACGCCTAAGCCGATTTGTAGTCCTTGAGGATATTGCGTGCCATTACCAGAGGTGCCGCCCGCGTCGCGCAACGTTTGATAAAGCAAGTCTTGGAACTCGGCGCGAACTTTCTTGTTGCCGTAGGTGTCGACGTTTGCAATGTTGTGCGCGACTATGTCCATATTTGTCTGCTGCGCCTTCATGCCTGACGCCGCCGACCACAACGCTCTCATCATAACTGAACATCTCCCTTTATCTGTTTAACTTCTGTTGCTTTTCTTTCAAATTTTATATCGGAGAAATTTTAGCCCGCATTAAAAATTTTTGCAAGCTCCGAAAAAAATTCTTATTTGCCATAAGTTTTTCAGTAAGGGTTGATATAATCTGCCAAAATTAAAACGGAATTAAACGAGGTGGAAGAAATGAACGGAAGGCGAATTCTCTGGACGTTGCTCTTGATTTTCGCCGTATGCTTTTCTAATCTCTGTTCAGCTGCAGCACTGAAGTACGGCGACAGAGGCAGTCAAGTCAAAGAGATTCAAGAGTATCTGATTGCGCAAAATCTCTTACACGTCGCGGCAGACGGTGTTTACGGCTCGGCGACGGTTAATGCTATCAAAGACTTTCAATCCGCGCTCGGACTCGAAGTCGACGGCGTCTGCGGTGCGGAAACGTATAAACTCCTGTGGGCGGCGGCTTTCGATAAGATTGACATAACGACTTATCAGCCCGGCGATTATGTTCCCGAACCTCCCCGAAGCGTCAATGAGGTTGTCAATTCCGTCAACGAAGTCAGTACTGTTCTAAGCGCGGTGAATACGGTCAAGGAAATCGTTCAATATGCGGGCGTCGGCGATACGATTAAGCTTGGCATGGAGGGCGAGGGTGTAGTTCATCTTCAGAACAAACTGACCGAGCACGGCTTTTACGACGGAGAAGTTGACGGCGTGGCGGACAAGGATACGATTGACGCCCTAAAAGATTTCCAGAGCAGTCGCGGCATGAAGGCGGACGGCATTTGCGGACGCAGAACTTATTCGGCTCTCGACGAGGAAGACACGCCCACTAATCTGAACGATTACGAGTTCTCTTCCGACCTTCCCGAATACAATGGCATTCCTGAATTCAGCAGAGTTATCCGCGTCGAGGCGACGGCTTACAGCAGTGCACAACCGGGCTTGAGTGCTTACACGGCGACTGGAACCCTTTGCCGGCACGGCGTCATTGCAACTGACCCATTTGTTATTCCGCTCGGCACCAGAGTTTATATCCCCGGCTACGGATACGCGGTGGCTGAGGACACGGGCGGCGCGATTGTCGGTCACAAAATCGACGTGGCGTTTGATACCCTTGCCGAGTGCTACGAGTTCGGCAGACAATTCATTGACATTTACATCATCGATTAACGAATCAAACAAAAATCCCCTTCCACACCGGAGGGGGACTTTTTTTATGCTTAGGTGTTTATCAAAGCGACAAGGACTTAACCCAATCAGCCAACGCATTTTTATCGGTGCGGGAGCGGAAGACTTGCCCCACTACCCAACGAACAGAATCCGCACAAGACGGCTTGAGTTGATTGAGCGTTTGACCAAAGCCAGAGCCGCCCGAAGTCGCAAACAGGACAATCGTCTTGCCCGCAAAGTCGTAGCTCTCAAGGAAGCTATTGATAATGTGCGGGGCGACGTACCACCAAATCGGAAAGCCAAGGAAAATAGTATCGTAGTCGGCGACCTTCGCGCTTTTGTCGGCGAGTGCGGGGCGCGAAGTAATATCAGCCATCTCAACCGAGCTACGCGACTGCGAATCGTTCCAATTCAAATCTTTTCCCGTGTAAGGCGTCGCAGGTTTAATCTCGTAAGTGTCAGCGCCGACGACCTCCGCCAAAGTGTTGGCAAGCCTGCGCGTGGAGCCGCTTGCCGAGAAGAACGCTACCAAAGTTTTACTCATTTTAATACCTCCAAATTTTTTTGTCCGAATTCCAGTTGAACCTCATCGCGGGCGGCTTGTCCAGAATCGTAACGAATGCCCGCCTCCGTGATTGGTTGCTTATTCTTGTTGCCAATAATTGGCGGTCGCTTCAA
>JAFQZB010000324.1 GCA_017406175.1 Selenomonadaceae bacterium
AACAACAGAAAAGGCTAAAGCCAAAAAAATGTTGCACATGCTTTTTTCTTTTTTCAAAGCCAACGACAGTTCAAGGAGAACCAGCGACTGGCAAATCTCCAACCTACGGAACAAATCAGCGTTTCACGAAAGTGAAATGCGGAAGTGAACATCTCGCCAAAACTGAATTATCCAGCTCACGAGGATCACCAACAAAAAATCCCGACTGCTATTTTCCGTCGGGAACTTGTTCCGGATATGCTTCTATAGCCGCCGTATTTGCCCTGTAACGCATTTTCTGTGCCTTTCACATAGTTTTTCCTATGAAATGAAAGCAACCGCTCAAATCGAACGTCACTGCCTCAATCAGCCGAAGTTCACTTACCACTTATCCGAAGGATAAGTGGAGAAATCGCCCGCCATTACGTCATTTATGTAACAAAAAAATTTGTAACTCGCAATATAGCGAAGTTTGTTATAATGGATAAAGAGGAGGGAACTTTAATGATAAATGTACAGATTGAAATTCCAGAGGCACTTCTGCCTTTTGCAAATCCAAAAGACGAGCGAGAACAGCTCCTGCGAAATGCAATGATAATTTTTCCGTTCATTCAAGACGAAACTATTTCTTACGGGCGCGCCGCTGAAATTCTTAACTTGAAAAAAATCGACTTGATAAAGCTCTACGGAAATCTCGGCTTACCGTATTTCAATCAAACAAAGGAAGAACTAGAAGAAGATTTGCAGAACGTTAAATCGGTCATGGAGCAAACAGTATGATAGTCATAGCAGACACGACGCCGCTTATTACCTTAATGAAGTTACAACGCTTGGATTTACTAGAAAAACTCTTCAGCAACGTAATTATTCCGAACGCCGTCTACGAGGAATTGATTTCGAACTCAACGTATCTTACTGAAGCACAAATCATTGCTCACTGCCCGTTTTTAAAACGACTTGAAGTTTCCGACCGGCAATCGATTAAAATTCTGCGTGAAGTAGTCGGACTAGATGCCGGCGAGAGTGAAGCCATTGCGCTTGCAGAAGAAAAAAATGCTGACTTGTTGATAATCGATGAACGCAAGGGTAGACGAGTTGCCAAGCAAATGGAGCTTAAGATTATTGGTACAATCGGAATTCTGCTTCAAGCTTTCGATTGTGGCATACTTTCAACGATAGAAATCCTTTCTTACGCAAAAAACCTAAAGGAAAGCAGTATAAGAATTTCCGATACTCTCTTCGAACTCATCCTCGACCACGTAAGAAAAACAAATGCCGTTTGATATAACAGAGTTACAAGGGGCAGCCTTGTAGTACTTGACAATGGAAAAATTTCGTTATATCGTTTGCATATGCAAATGATAGGAAGATTACTATGAAAACAGATGAAACTGTATTGTCTAATTGCATGTTCTTCACATCTAATCGATTGTCAAACATTCTTCGTAAAAAAGCTGAAAAAGTATTTCAACCTCTTGGAATTGGCGTTCCCTACGTTTACCTTTTGGTGGTCGTCAATCAATATGACGGAATATCACAAACCGATTTATGGCAAAAATTGGATATTGCACCCTCAACTTGCACTCGATTTGTTGACAAATTGGTAAGTCAAGGAATATTGCGTAAAGAGTATGAATGGAAAACAGCGCATGTATTTTTGACGAATAAGGGTAAAGAAGTCTGTCAGGGAATTGATGAGTGTATCTACAAGCTACACCAGAGCAATTACTCACTACTCGGAGAAAAACAAACAGATAATTTGACAGAAGCAATGTTTAATGCTTGCGAAATGTTATCGGCTAACGAAACAGAGGAGGATTTGAATCATGATTTTTGAAGATATTTTGAATAGAAGAGCATTGGGAGTATTGGCAACCATCGACGAGAATAAACCTCGAACAAGAGTATTGCAGGCTCTTTGGATAGAAGGAAACAAAATATTTTTCTCGACCGGAGCACAAAAGCCAACATTTCAGCAAATGGAAAAAAATCCGCAAGTGTCGTTCTGTGTCGAAAATAAATATTCTCCTGTAATTTCTTTCAATGGCGAAATGAAGGTTGTCGACGACTCGGAGTATAAGGAACGCGCATTTAAAATGTTGCCGCCGATTGTAAGAAAAATTTACGATGAAAAAGCGTCTCATCCACTTTTCAAAGTTTTCTACATAGATGTCAAGCAAATTCGCTCCTTCAGCTATAAGGAAGGCTTGAAAGAATACATAATTGAGGAGAATGGCAATGAAAAACTTCAGTAAGACAAGTGTCGTTGAATCAAGAAGGGTAGAGCTTCATGATAAATTGTCGTTAACAGGCGCAGAAGTCAGCATAAACACACTTGAAGCCGGAACGGGCATTCCATTTGCTCATTATCACAAGAAAAACGAGGAAATTTACGGAATCATAGCCGGCAAAGGAAAAGTTATAATCGACGATGAAACGGTTGAATTAACTTCCGGCGACTGGCTGAGAATTGCACCTTCAGCTAAACGACAATTTTTCGCCGCGAATGATTCTCCGATTAGCTACATTTGTATTCAAGTAAAAGAAAACTCGTTGGAAGAGTATACCGAAAACGATGGCGTAATGGTTTAACAAACTCCTTACCAAGAAAAGTATTAGTAGCGTCTACAGGGCAAATACGACGTTCTGAAAAGCAAATTACCTTGAATCCTCAACTTGAAAATTCGAGTTGAGGATTTTTTCGTTGCTCAAAAAAGAGAAATGTATCAACCGAAAGTAACAGAGTAACAGAGGAACAGCTGTCTGTTACTCCGATTGTTACAGATTTTGTTACTCCGCTAAATGGCGTCAGGACACCATGTTACCCCTTTTGTTACTCTCTGTTACTCCGTGTTACCCTTTTTGTTACTCTCTAAATGGCGTCAGGACGCCATGTTACCCTTGTTACCCTTGTTACCCCCAAAAAATACAAGTGTTAAAAAAAAAATCGGAAAGTGTGTCAGTTTTTGAAACAATTCAGAATTGTGTCTAAAACCAACACAAATTTTTTTTGTTGCTTAGGCTTAAAAATATAAGAGTAACAGAGTAACAGAGTAACACACACGCGTAAGTGTATCATAAATGTAGCTGTATCAACACTTTTTTTGCTCCTATGCTGTTACTCCGTTGTTACCCTAGAGTAACAAGCGATTTTGTTATACTAAAAAAATGGCGTCAATACGCGATTCTTGACACCATTTTTTAGATTTAATCTTGTTACCTTTTCCCCTGTTTCGGTAACATTTTGCCTCGGTCGGCTATTCTGCCGATGTAACAAGTCCTTCCGCCGCTGGTTGCGACTCTCCGCGCCAGAGCACTCCGGGTTTGAAAACGAAGGCGCGTACTAGATTTCCGCCGATACGGATAACTTTGGCTTTGTTCTTCCCTGTGGCGTCGAGAAGGTAGCTACTCTCAAATAGTTCATTGATAAATTTTTCGTTGGGGATATTCAGTTCTTCGCAGATTTGTTTCAACACAGTGCCGATAATGGCAACGCTGTCATCATCAAAAACACGCCCGTAAAGTGTTGGCGCGTAGAAAGTTTCAGTCGGTATCGTGCCGTCAGCAAGAACGACTCTGCGCCAGAAATGTTTAGGATGTGAGGCTACGTAACCAGCGAGTAACTCAATCCAGCGTTTAGTATCGTCGATTTCGTCCTGTGTCGGCAGTTGCTTCAATACGATGTTAGCGTCGGCACGTGCAAGGCTTTTCTCAAATTTCGTGTCGAGCTGGAGTAATAGCCGGAAATGCCAAAAGGCAACAGCGCAAGCTACAAGGTTCAACAAGTGAGCGGTCTCGTATTCGTCCCCGTGTTCTTCTGCGAGCAATTTACTTATCGCCTCGAAGTCGGCAAGGATTTCTTTGGCATGGGTAACAATGTATTCTGTCCAAAGGCGACCGAAGTGACCGTGACAGCGAGCGACGAACAAATGAAGTTCTCTCCCTTCTGTTACGCTGAACAGTGCTTCCGACAGGTGCAAATCTATGAAACGCTTGTATGCGCCGCCTTTGTTGCTTTTCCTCAAGAGTGGTTGCTCCGACGTGCTGATTCTCACACCGCGAAAATCTTCTGTAACCCTGACATCGCCGTTACGTTGGTTGCGTTGTCCGTCGACGCCGGCAACAAAGTTGTAAATCGTAGTTTGAAATGCCGACATAGCTTTCTCGTTCATGGTTTCGCCTTCGTCGATACCTTGTGGCAAATCGTTTAAACCAACCGCCATCGTTACAAGATGTTTAGGCGAAGCGTCGAAAGTCCGCATGATTTTCTCCGGATTACCGAAAATCGACAGCGCAAATTTCATCAGCGGCGTTTTGCAAAGGTTTCGACGCCCGTTGATGTGTAACCAAAAATTGGGCAAGCCGAGCACGTAGAGTAACGAAGCGGCTAATGCTGCGCCGATATAAATCCTGTGAATAGCAGAGCGGTTGGAAACGTTTACGAACTTTTTTATCCACTCTTCAATGGTTCCTTTCGTAGCGAACATGGCGGAATAATCGATATTGCTACGTTCGACACGATACAGGGAGGATTCTTTCGGCGTTGGATAAATGAATTTCTCTCCGTTCCAACCTGGCTTTGAGTAGATTTTCAGCTCGTCCAGAGCGTGTTCATTATCGGCAAGGAAGGAAATGAAAAAACGTGTCGCCAATCCTGCGTCGGCTACCAAACAGCCGTAATCATCAAGTTCATGGATACGACGAGCGTTGGTCAGTACTTGAGCGTCTACTTCATGTTCCTCCCAGACGTTACAAATGCGAATAGCGACTTCGTAACGTTTTATCCCGTCAGCACGTAGCCGCTTTGTAACGACGACGGGTGTTTTTATGGCAGGAATATAAGCAGCGGGCTTTTTCTCGGTTGCAGGTTTGATGAAGGTTATTCCTTTCGAGTTGAAGATAAAATCTTGCGGAACGCAGAGATTGACAGGGCAGTCTTTAACACGGTTACGAGTGCGGACAATTTGTGTGCTGTCATTTTGTCTTTTAGTCGAGATTTCAGGGTGCAGTTCATACCATTGGCGACGAGCGTCCTTTTCCGAATAGCCGAATGATTTAGCAATGCCATGCAAAGTTTCAATGTCAAATCCCGAATCGAGTTTGGAACTCCAACGCTCCAGATTTTCCTTTTCGTTGTAACGGTCTGAATCACGTTGATTGAAGATGTCGACAACGTGATAGTCTACGCCGATATTTTTGCACGCCGACATGACTGCAAGCCATTTTTCATCGCTGAGAATTTCAGGGTTAATAGCGTCGAGCATGATCTGAGCACGGAACAAGTCATATTCCGGAGTGTCTTCGTTCTGTGATTTCGCTTTTAAGGGCTGTTTTTTTGCCTCTCCTATGTCGTCTGGTATCGTCTGAGTGTCTGTAAATGCGTCTACGGGCTTTCTAGGGCTTGTATGGGCTTGTCTAGCAAGTGCATCTAAAATTTTCTGCGTCATACGGTCGGCGATTTCACCTTTAGCAATGGGCGCGTTTGGCTCGCAACAGAAAAGTGCGCCTGTTATCAAACAGAATTTGGTTGTGCGGTAGAAAACTTCAATGAAGGATTTCTTATCCTTAGTCAGATAGATTTTTCCTGTGATTTTGGGGAATTTGCCTCTGGTCGGAAGTGCGAGTATATGCAAGCCCTGTCCGCTGATACTGCGTTCACAGTAAAAATTTTCATCATGTAAATCGTTAAACCACATTTCAGCATCAGCCGAAACAAAGTTTCCGTTATCGTCGAGAACGTGGTCGAAGTCTACGAAAATCAAACTCTCTTCTGTTTCGGTTGCGGCTACGAATCCTCCAATACCTTTTAGCGCAGAGTAACTCACTTGATTTTCGGGTTTTTGCCAGTCCTTGCCTTTGGGAGCTTTCGGGTTATCCTTGCGTGTCGGCAAAAATCGTGGCAACGCTAAGATTTCGGCTGGCAGATTTTCGAGTCTCTGAAAAAATGAGCTGTTGTTTTGTCTTTTTCCTCTTAATCTCGGCTCAAAAAATTTTTTGTACTCGTATTCGTCCATATGCATTCCTCCAAAAAAATGTGCTGTCTATTTGACTTGAATAATAAACCGTTTTGATTATATTAACTTAATCATTTTACTTTGTCAAACAAAAAAGCTCCCGAAGGAGCATGGTTTATTTTTGTAAGTTCAGAAGCCAATCTGCCGAGCATTTTAATTCGGTTGCTAATCGAAACAAGGTAGGGAGTGAAGGGTCACGAATTCCTCTCTCATATTGAGCAATAGAGTTGAAGGTTTTAAATCCGACACGTTCTGCTAGTTCTTGTTGCGATAATCCCATAGCTTTTCGTGCTTGTCTAAGTCTAGAACCAAAAAATCGTTGTCGGAAATCTTTTTCAAAAAACTCCTTCAAAGTTTGTATTTTGAGCAATATTTTATCGCGAAGTGATGCTATCGAACTTAAAGCTTCTCGATAAAATTTCACTAGTTCAATCACTCGTTCTAATTTTTCTCTATAGTCCCTCTCTTCTGTCGGCATGAATTTTTCAACATAGTACCTTTGCAGTTCATTAAGTCGCGTAATATGTCGTTCAAGCAAAGCCTCATAAAAAACCGTACGGTCACCAAGTCGAGTAATAATCTCAAGATTTTTAACTGTTGTAATCCCTTCAATCGTTTTTCCAAATGCATTTAAAAAAATTTCGTCATCGTCGACAGGAAGGTCAAAATCCTTAAACCAAATTCGCTGTAGAATTCTTGTCGTATCAAACTTTTGTAGGGCGAAAGCATTTTTAGTTTTTGGCATCACATTAGACCTCCAAAGTGACATCTGCACGAGCTTCAGTAAGTGCGGCATTAAACTTTTCAATCACTATAGCATTTTTTTCTACTACGCCGTCAAGTATGGAAGCGATTAAACTATTTACGGATATTCCTTGAATTTGAGCTAAAATAGCGACTGCTTGATAAGTGTCAGGTGTCAAAACTAACGAAACTCTTTCTGTGCGTTTTTCACAGCTATTTTTTATTCTTGGTCGTGACATAAAATCACTCCTCTAAATCTTATCAATGAAAATTAGTTTGTCATTATTTTTAACATGGATTATTGATTATTCTGTTAATAACTTAATAACATTTTAGATTAAGTTATTAACTATGTCAAGATACTAACTTAACAACTTTTCTATTGCTGTTGGAGTATAGTCGGAACCTAACAACAGAAAAGGCTAAAGCCAAAAAAATGTTGCTCATTTTCTTTTTTCAAAGGCAGTTCAACGAACATTAAATCTGTTCAGCAAAAAACCACCGTACCTTCTTGATACGGTGGCTTCTTTTCCATTGATTGTCGCCATGTTACAGATTAGAAATTGTCCTTGTTTTGAGCGTAGACTTCAGGAAGAATCGCCGCTAAGTTTGTATATTCCTTGATATTGTGCGAGAAAAGATATTTCGGAAACTCAATCGGAATCTTTTCGCCTTTAGGCAACTTACGAACTATTTTCCCGTCAATAAATCCGTAACCTATCCAAAAATGCGAACAAAACATAACGCCGCCGTCATGAGGATACCATTTGTGAACCATTACTACCGATAAATCATCATCAATAATGCCTGCTGCCAACGATTGACATTTTTCGCCGCCGATAAGACTTTCATCAAAGCCTAAATCTCTCGGACGTTTGAATTGCAATCTCATAAGCATGGGACCGGTTCCAATATCTTCAAGAACGTAATTCATAATGCCCCAAATGCGTTGATTCATCGGAATCCCCGCGTTGCACATGCGTTTAACGTCATCTGAACGAGAAAAATAATGGTCTTCTGGATCCCAAATTTTGTAGCGCAAGTCGGAGCCGACGCCTTGCCACGCAAACCACCAATCGAGCATTTCACTTGTAACGCCAGGCATGTACGTTTCGTTGCAGACAAAGCCTGTGCCGTTCGTCGCTACGCCGTAGCCGAGTTGGCAAAAATCTTTATCATCGCCGATTAAAAATAAATCTTTCTGCTCAAAAGGTACTCCTTCGACTGTGGAAGAACTATCGACCAACGCGAGTTTGTTTTCAGGAATTTTTGCCATGTCGCGTTCAAAAAATTTGTAGTAAGGCAAGGCTTTTTCCTCGTTGGTCACGCCGACTTTCTTTCCTGTAAACAATTCCATACAATCAACCTCCACAAAACTTTTCTATAAGGTAATTCTACATGAAATTAACTATTCCCGCAACAATTCGGTAGTTATCCATTTATGCCCAATTCGGGCATATTTTTTTATCTCGCAGAATCCATACCTGCTTCACAGATAGATTATTTCTTCAACCATAGGTTCAAGGAACGAAGTGACTGGCAAATTTTTTCTGCCGTTTCTTCGCGTCGTAACGTAGAAGAGCGTTTCACAAAGTGAAATGCGTAAGTGAACATCTCACCGAAAGAGAATTATCCAACTCACGCAGATCACCAACAAAAAATCCCGACTATCATTTTCCGTCGGGAACTAATTCCAGATATGCCTCTCTAACCGCCGTATTTGCCCTATATCGCATTTTCTGCGTTCGTCACGATATTTTTTCCTATGAAATGAAAGCAACCGCTCAAATCGAACGTCAGTTCTAAATTCGCCTGCCATGTTCACTTACCACTTATCCGAAGGATAAGTGGAGAAATCGCCCGCCATTACGTCATTTATGTAACAAAAAAATTTGTAACTCGCAATATAGCGAAGTTTGTTATAATGGATAAAGAGGAGGGAACTTTAA
>JAFQZB010000325.1 GCA_017406175.1 Selenomonadaceae bacterium
ATTGACATAGCCCGCGTTCTTAAGAATTTCGCCGATTTTTTTTATCGCGTCTTTGTCGTCTTGTGCGTCCATTTCGGGATTGATGATTTGGGCGTTGAAGAAGCCGTCGTCTTTTTCGTCTTCAATAACGTACATGACTTTTATTGCGCCTGAAGTCCTGTCCGTCAATGTCTCGAAAGCTTTTATGCCGTCGCTGAGTTTGAATTTGTGGGTAATGAGTTCGTCGACTTTGATTTTGCCGGAGCCGATTAACTCTGCCGCGCCAATCCAGTCATTACCGGGAAACGGAGCCTTGAAACTTTGCCAAGAGCCTGTGACATTGAGTTCCCCGCGCAGAATTTTTTCAAAAGTTTTGGCAGGGAATTTAACTTCGCCGTGAGCCGTGCCGACGTAAACGACCGTGCCTTTTTTCTTCACAAGGTCAAGAATTTGCGCTTGAAGGAAGGGAACGCCCGCCGTCTCGAAAGCATAATCAACAAGCCCGTGTTCCTTGAAATATTCTACAACGTCAACATTTTTGGAATTGATGACTTGATATGCGCCGAGTTTTTTAGCCATTTCGAATTTGTTGTCGTCGATGTCTATCGAATAAACTTTTTCCAACGAAATCAAATGATATTCTTGTAAGTTTTCCGAGTTATTACATTGAAAATTGTTTGCGGGGATACGTTAAATTCTCTTGCTAATGCCGCGACACCGAATTTATGATGATAAGGCTTGTAATGTTGTCTTATGTAAAGAACATCTTCTTTTTTTAGTTTAGCATTATGATTTTCTGTACCATTTTTTTGTTTAACAAGTCCATTACGCCAAGCATGACGCACATTTTCTTTTCCTGTTACCCATTCAAGGTTATTGACGTGATTGTTTAATTTATTTCCGTCTTTGTGATTGACTTCAGGTTTATTTTCCGGGTTGGGAATAAAAGCTTTCGCTACGAGAACATGAACGGGGACAGCTTTTTTAGTGGATTTATTGCACATTGTTACCATTGCATATCCTTTTTCGCTGATTGACCATTTAAGAATCCTTCTGTAGCCGTAATGTAGGCTTTGAAATCTTCCGTAAGTGCTAATTTGATAAAGTCCTTCGTAACCGACGTAATCTGTAACGTTGCGCCAAATTTCATTAGGAAAATTTTTCGTATCTTCCAAACTTTTCTCGAACTCTTCGATAATCTGTAATTCCTGAAGATTTGTCGTTTGCGCTTTCAGCTCATCGAACAATTCGGCAACTCTTTGCTCGTCTTTCATAAAAAAATCGCCTCCGCAAAAAAACTTGACCTTGCTCGCGGAAACGAATAGAATAATTGAAAGCGAATTGGCTTGCGCTTCCGCGTGCTGTTTGAATGTTTGACACAATCACTTTAGCACAAACGTTAGCGCAGGTCAATTTGCTTTTTGTGGAAAAACTTTGTTTGAAATCTTTGATGAAGGCGTCGTAGTCTGGATTGTTCAACAAACGTCGGACGCCGTTTTCTTTCACGAGATACTTAAACAATTTCAGGAAAATTGGTTCCCAAAGGTAAAATTCGCTTGTGGCAATACTCAGCAGGAAAATAACTTGAACTTGATGTTCGACCCACAATATCGGATTTTTCAAAACCAAGACCGAGATTGAAGAAATAGCCGCCGAATTTGTAAGCGGGTGCGGAATTGCGACGAGATTGCTGATTTCTGTCGGAGAAGCTTGTTCACGTTCCTTAACCGAATCGCTCGCGGCTTTATCCATCAAGCCCAGTTGCTCCAATTCACTCGTCATAAAGTCGAGGATTCTTTCCTTTGTTTTGAAAGTTTTATCCGTGATGAAACACTCACGGCGAAAAAATCTGTCAACGTTCTGCGCAAATATCCTCGTCGTGCTGAATAATTTTTGCTGAATCAATTTCACTTCGTCTTCGTCGAGTAAGTTTCTAACGACGACGACTTTTTTTATGTCCGATTCAGACAGCGGCGGCAATTTGTCTGTCGCGAGCGTGCTTATAACGACATCCACATTGCTCAGGTCAAATTCTTTAAGCCTGTAGCCCGGTATGACTTTCCGGACGGTCAGCAACTCCTTGAAATGTTCCTCGACGCGAGATTTAAGGAGAATTGCCGTACCGATGCCCGCGCCACAAACAATAAAAGCCGTCTGCTTTGAGCGGTCGGCATTTATATTCATGCGAGTAAGTGCCGCGCCAAAATGAACGGCTAGATAACTGATTTCGTCTTCGTTGACTGCAACGCCCTCTGATTTTTCGATAACTTTGGCGGCAATGACTCCGATTTGAAACGCCAGAGGATATTCACTCTTAACAACGTCCAAAACTTCATTATGGATTCGATTTTTGAAACGAAGACGCGGTATTAAAGCCTCAAGATGAGTTTTCAAACCTTGCCGCAAGGTTTCTTCGCCGCTGAAGTCAATTCCGACAATCTGATCAACACGAGAAATCATTTTGTCAACCAAATTTTGAATCTGCTGACCGATTTGGCTATTGGTCGGTGTGTACTTATTTGCGGCTATGAGATGCTGAGAAAGATAGTATGCTTCATTTGAGAGTACGTCGACGCCGAAAACCGAGTAAATTTCCTCAAGAATTGCATTAGCCATTGAAAATTCGCGATGTTCCTCGATTGACTTGCTTTCGCGAAATTTGTAGCTGATATTATGCTCTTGCCCTGCGCGGACGAGCGTTATCACAATGTAACCGATAAATCTTTCGAGCGAATCGTCCGTTAGCATTATGTCGTAGGAACTCATCACGCGGATAACTATGCTGCGAAGTTTCCCTGCGTCGATTTTTATCGGCAACACGGACAAAATATGTTCGCGTTGTTTGGGATTTTGAAAGATAAAATCGGAAATGCAATGACGAATGTCGCGTTCGGCACCGTCTATCGTCATTCCGTAATTTTTGAAGTTGACAACGGACAGGTCATATTTTTCCAGCTGACTTTTAGCCTCTTTCAAGCCGGTCTTAAAAGTTGAAAGGCTTACGAAAAGTTCATCGGATAATTTTTGTTGCTTGAGCGGCTCGCCCAAAAAAGTTGCCTCCAGCAAGGCACAAGTGATGTAATTCGTTCGTTCCCTACCTTCTATTTGAATATCGGTGTTCATTTCATAGAGTTTTTGCGCTCTCTCGGCGTCATGAATTTCAAGCCGATAACCATTTCTTTTTGACACAGTGATTTCAGCTATGGACGAATCAATCTCGGATATCATATTCTTTAAGTCGGTACGTACAGTTCGTGAAGAAACACCGCAGATTCGTCCAATTTCATCGGCAACTACTCCGTTCCTGTGTTGCTTTAGGATTTCTAAAATTTTTATTTGTCGCTCGGTGAACATATTTTCCGGCCCTCCCGCCAAAATTATAAAATCGCCTAATCATTTGTCATAGACAGATTTTTACCTAACAGAGCGGAAAAATCTTAACCTGTTCAGGCTTTCAAATATTCTCGCGGTGTTTTCCCAAAATATTCCTTGAAAGCCTTAAAAAAATTGCTGTGATTATTATAGCCTAACAAATATGATATTTCCTCAGTGGACAAAGTGGTATTGCGTAACAAAAGTATTGCTCTTTCCATTCGTTTCTCCAAGAGAATTTCCGTAAATTTACGTCCCGTCTCCTTACGCAAAAGAGCGGATATGTAACTTGGATGATAGGAAAAATGTTCGGCTATTGTTTTAAGCGATACGGCATTGGAATGGCTGTCCATATACTCCAAAATTTGTTCGGATAAAGATTTTAGCGTTGAGCCTATCTCGTTTAGTCGATAACGCCTGGATATGGCAATAAGCAATGTATGAAGCATAGATTTTAGAAGAAGTTGGGTATCAGTCTTGCGGTCGGCATATTCCATAACCATTAACTCAAATATTGTGCGGACGGCGTTCCCCTTAGGCAAAGCCAAATGTATGTATTTCTCGGAAAACTTGTTAGCTTGCGGCTCGATAAAAAATCGAAACAAAGAAATGTTGGCAAAGATGACAGGTAAATATTCTTTAAAGAAAGCGTCTCTTCGTATCAAAATACCAAAAATAACAATCTCGTCCTCACTTTTGCCTCGCAAAGCATAACCACTATACGGCTGTCCAATGTAACACTCATCTTCATGAATGGTGATTAGATTATCGTATCTTGCGGAAAGGACTTCATAACTGTTTTGGTAGGCATAATTGATGAAGAAAAAATCTTGGCGGTGGAAGGGTTCGGAAATTTCTTTGCCCTTAAACACACAGACCATAACATCTTCATTATCGCCGCCGGGCCAGTAGGAGGTCAGGTCGTCTGTCCTACCTTCCGGCATCTTGTGAAAAGTAAGGTCAAGGCTACCAAACTCTACGCCCAATTTGTTTATGGACAGCTCCAAGATTTTATTTCGGTTCATGGTGTGTCCCCTACTATCGTTTTTCTATAAATTATAGCACCTGTCTTAAAAATTACCACAAAAAAAATTAGAGAAAAGCAGTTTTAAAGCTAAGCAAAAGGGTTATACTTACTACGAAAAAAAATTACTTCACAAAATTTTGAGAGGAGAAAATATCATGTCCAAAATTGAAGGAAAAAAACTTTTGTCCTTACAACCGGTGCCGCAAACTATTGTATCCTGCCGAGACAAAGACGGCAGAAACAATGCATTGGTCGTCGGCTTTACCGCAAATGTGAGTCTCGACCCCGTCATGGTCATGGTTGGCATTGTGCCGACGCGCTTTTCTCATCACATGGTTAAGGAAACCGAATGCTTCGTTATCAACCTGCCGAAAAAAGGATTTAAGAAGGAATATAACTATCTCGGCTCCCACTCCGGCAGAGACGGCGATAAGTTTGCCGCTTTGAATCTCAAATGGGAAGACGCAACTTATGTCAATGCGCCGATATTAACGGATTGCCCCGTCAACATTGAGTGTAGCGTAATCGAATCCATAATGCCCGGCACTCACGAGCTTTTCATTGCCAAAGTTGAGAAGGTTCACGTAGACGAAGGGTATGTGGACAAAAATGGAAATATTCTCTGGGACAAGCTAGATTTGATGTGAGATTATGAATCGCAGGACATTTCTTCTTGGCGGTCTTGGAGTTCTGGCGACTGCACTTGGCGGCGGGACATGGTTTATCCGTCAACCGAAGTTTGGGAAAGCCCCCAGTGGCGAGCGATTGGCACGAATCAAAGCTTCTCCGCATTATGTAAATGGCAAATTTCAATGCTTGGAACCGATAAAAACTGCAACCGACAAAGAGGAAAATTATGTGCTGGGAAAGGTAAAATTTTTCCTTCAGGACAAGTCAGCACTATTTCCCAAGCAACCAATACCAAGCAAAAAAACCGATTTGAAAAGCTTATCGCCCTACGAGGATTTTGTTGTTTGGATGGGGCATTCTACTTTCTATATGCAACTTTCCGGCAAGCGTATTCTTATTGACCCCGTATTCTCCGACTATGCCTCTCCCGTGTTCTTTATCAACAAGGCATTTGAGGGTAGCAATATTTACACAGCAGAGGATTTCCCCGAAATAGATGTTTTGGCAATTTCTCATGACCATTGGGATCATCTCGACTACGCCAGTATCATGTCACTGCGTCCGAAAATACGAGAAATTGTTTGTCCCTTAGGTGTCGGTGAATACTTCGAGCAATGGGGCTTTGAGCCGGAGCATTTGCACGAGGAAGACTGGTATACGGAAATACCACTTGCTAAAAATTTTTCCGTGCACATTTTGCCTTCACAACACTATTCGGGACGGTTTACCACGCCTAATAATACTCAGTGGTGCGGTTTCGCCTTCGTTACGCCAAATCGTCGTGTCTTTTGCAGTGGCGACGGCGGCTACGGCAGTCATTTTAAGGAAATCGGCAATCGATTCGGCGGCTTTGACCTTGCACTCATGGAGAACGGGCAATACAATGAGAAATGGCACCGAATTCATCTTTTGCCGGAGCATACGGCACAAGCTTGCGTTGATGTAGGAGCAAAGCAAGTTATCACCTCTCATCACGGAAAATTTGCCTTAGCACTTCATCCTTGGGAGCAACCGTATCTTGATATGGCGGCAGTCAGCAAGGCAAAACCCTATGAATGGCTTTTTCCGCGTCTTGGCGAAATAGCTTACATAGGAAAAGTCGGACAAATATTTGCGCCATGGTGGGAAGAAATTTTGAAATGAGGAAACAAAATGAAACTGTACGTTCTTATGGCTCTGCTGGTAATTTGCGCAGTAACAATGGCTTGTGCAGATTCAGCGGCGCAGGAGTCGCAACCGGAAAAAATTTCAGTGGCAGAAACGGAAAGCACAATCCGCCAGAATGATTTGGGTGCCCTTTCTCCAGAAGAAGCATTTGATTACATGAAAAAGACGCCAAAACTTTTGATAGTAGATGCGGCAGCCACTCGTTGGTATCAGACAAAGACCTTTGAAGGGGCGGTTAATGTCCCGGTAGAGGAACTGTCTGATTCAGAGCTTACGGAAGCCGTAAAAAAATTGCCTACCGGTCAACCGATTCTTGTGCATTGTCGTCGCGGCATGGTTGCTCCGCGAGTATATCGCCGTATTAAGGAAGTTCGACCTGATGTGCCGGAAATCTCGTGGCTAAATGGAACTCCATTGTTTGATGAATACAATGCGTGGGTTAAGAGCGAGCATAAAAAGTGAAAGGTGATAGAAATGACGGAGTTGGAAAAGCTAAGAGCGCATCTACCCTTTGACTTTAGCGACCCGCAAGTAGATGCATTGAAACTTCACGCGGTAAAAGTATGCCAAAAATTAAACGCCATTCCGGTAACAGATGTGACAACGAAAGAAATTGTAATCCGTGAGCTGTTTGGAAGCGTAGGCGAAAATCCCACCGTGCTCCCCATGTTTATCTGCGACAACGGAAAAAATATTCATGTGGGCGACAATTTTCTGGCTAACTACAATGTGACGATTCTCGATGTGGACGAGGTGCATATCGGAAACTATGTCATGATAGGTCCCAATACTCTCATCAGTACCGTAAATCATCCGCTAACGCCTATGGGACGACGGCAACATTTGAGCATTATCAAGCCCGTGACTATAGGAAATGATGTATGGATTGGCGGCAATGTCATTATTCTGCCGGGCGTAACTATCGGAAATAACGTTGTGATTGCGGCGGGTGCAGTCGTTACCAAAGACGTGCCGAGCAATACATTAGTTGGAGGGATTCCGGCAAAATTTATCAAAACACTGGAAAACGACGTGGAATGAATATAAAGGAGAGACGACTATGGGCAGACTCGTTGGAAAAACCGCTATTGTTACAGGAGCAAGTTCCGGTATCGGACGTTCTACAGCATACAAGTTGGCTCAAGAGGGAGCAAATGTTGTCGTGACCGCAAGACGTGAGGAACGCCTCAAAGAAGTTGTAGCAGAGTGCTCTCGACTTGGCGGCAAGGCAGTCTACTTTGTTGGCGATGCCGCACTCGAAGAAACTGCTATTGCTTGCGTTAATATGGCTATTGAAAACTTTGGCAAGGTTGACATCATGATTAACAACGTCGGTATCGGTAAATTAAAGTCGATTATTGACTCAACGATGGAAGATTACGACCAAATCATGAATGCTAACTGCCGCTCCATGTTCGCCTTCTCAAAGTACGCTGTCATGGATATGATTAAACGCGACGACGGTATCATAGTCATGGTTTCTTCAATCACCGGCTATATTGGTCACGCTGATGAATGTATCTACACTGCTTCAAAATTTGCTTGTCGCGGCTTTGCTCAAGCACTCGACAAGGAGTTTAAAGGAACGGGCATTAAATCTTGCGTCATCTGCCCGAATGCCATAAAGACAGAATTCGAGGTCGGTGAAGGACGCACTGCCGAAGAAGTTGCTAAAACTAATTGGCAGACACCTGAAGATGTTGCCGATGCCATTCTTTTCGCCGTGACACGAGCAAGACGCTCTAAAATTACCGAGATTCGTTTGACACACTAAGAGACAAAAAGAGTTCGCAGGTAGAAAAATAAACTTGCGAACTTTTTTTATGCGTTGAAAAGCGTCACGGATGATTTTCTCGCGAATGAACGTTTCTGATGAAATTTAAGAAAAGTTTAGCGGCACTGAAAATAGGGAAAAAGCGTTTCCAAACAAGAACGACGGAAGTTTCAAGAGGAGGAGTAAAAGGTCTGAAAGTAACTTTGCAGGGGTCATAATGCAAGACCGCTCCTTCAATGGTTATGACATCGGCGAAGCCGTCGATAACTAAAGGTAAAGCATTGTCGATAAGGTTGTGGATAGCAATGATATTAAGGTCACGGATATCGCCGAGCCAGTTTTCAATTTCGTGTCGGACAAGTAAACGACGAGCCGAACAAAGTCGACGCCCGCAGAGGTCTTGACGTGAAATAAAACTTTTTTGAGCTAAGGGCGAATCAAAGCGCGTAAGCAATCCCCAAACGTCTTTATCGTGCATGCGAATAAAATCGTAGTTGCTTATGTCAATAGGTTCTTGGAGCAAAGCAAAATCAAGAATCCCTTGTTCCAATTTTTCCTGTAAAGTGTCGGCACTGTTGGTGTAAATTTCAAAATGAATGTTAGGATAAAGCAAAGAAAATTCTTCCAGAGAATGCATGAGAAAAGAGCTGGAAGAATAAACGCCACTGCCGATAGAGATTGTACCTGAAATATTTTCGGTTTGTTGAAAATCAGCGTGAATCTTGTCGACGAGAGAAATAACTTCTTGAGCGCGCTGACGGAGCATAATCCCTTCTTCGGTCAAAGAAAAGTGGCGACCGCGAATGAAAAGTTTCTTGCCAATCTCGTCTTCAAGGTCAGCAAGCTGACGGGAAAGAGTAGGTTGAGTTATGTGCAAAGATTCGGCGGCACGAGAAATATTTTGCTCTGCGGCGACGGCAAGAAAATAACGTAAGACGCGAAGTTCCATAATTATATCCTCTTCAAAAATGCTTGTAAGGCATTTAACTTTATAAGTTATAGACATTTTACACGCATGATAAAGGAAATTACAATAAAGTCAAGAACGAAGAGGATTTGACAGAAATGAATTTTTCAAGGCGAGAATTTTTGAAACTCGGAATAACTTTGGCGTTGGGAGGTTTGACCATGAAAGCGAATGCAGCAGAAATTTTTTCGGCAAGAACTATTGACTTTCACGCACACGCAATCCTTCCGAGTTATATAGACGCGCTGAAAAAACTTGGAATAAATGCGGCGGCAGAGGAAGGATTCCCCTTGCCGAAATGGTCGGTGGAAGAACATTTGCAGTTCATGGACACGGCGGGCATAGATTTTACAGTTTTGTCAATGGCAACGCCGCATATTTCCGACTGCGAGGCAGTACGAGCAATAAACGAGGACTTTGCCGAACTGTATCGACGCTTTCCAAAACGTTTCAGCTTTGTAGCGACACTGCCCTTACCAAATGTGGAAGGCTCCATTGCAGAATTTCATTACGCAACGGAAAAACTCGGCGCACTCGGCGTAAAGGTCGCGAGCAATTCGGACGGCGTTTATCTCGGTGATGAACGGCTTGACACGATTTTTGCCGCTCTCAACGAAAAAAATTCGCTCGTGATAGTCCATCCAAGTCCGGCGAAATCATTGCCGCGAACGGACGTTGTCACAGGCAAAGTTATAGCACTGTTTGAGTATCCTGCCGACACCACGCGGGCTGTTCTGAATATGTTGGCGAACGGCACACTTGAAAAATTTCCGTGCTTAAAAGTCGTCGTGCCTCATTGCGGTTCATTCTTGCCCTACATGAAACAACGTGCGGGAGCAATGTTCCAAATGCTCGCGTCGATGAATTTAATGGAGCCGGTCAATTTCGCCGATAGCGTTGGCAAATTATTTTTCGACACGGCAGGCGACCCCATGCCCGAACAATTCGACATGCTACTTAAAATCACGAGCCTCAACAAAATAATTTTCGGCACGGATTATCCCTATGTTCCCGCGCGGATAATTTTGCGCAAGAAAAAAATCTTTGACGAGGAACTTTCAAAGCGAGGTTGGACAGAAAAAATTTATCTCAACAACGCACGAACTTTGCTGGGAAGTTGAGCTATGAAAAAATTTTTTCTACTTGTGTTGGGAGCGATTTTTATGCTGATGACAACGGTGGACGCAAAATCAATTCGCACGCCTGAAGGAAATATGCCGCGCGTTCAATGGGCAGTCGTTGAATCGACGCAAGGAACCATGCCGCAAATAATCGAGATGGGCGCGAGAATTTTGGCATCAACGAGCGCGAAGGAAGCCGGCACTTACGCATTATACGGTGTGATTGAACACGATAACCCAAACTTGATGAGACTATTGGAAATTTACGAGAGTGACGAAGCATATCGAATTCACTCAACGAGCGAAGCTTTTCAAAAGTACCGCGCCGAACGTTTACCGATTCTTGCCGGATTAAAAATTTTGCCCGTCAACGGAATTGTTCTTGAGCAGAAAGAACGCGGCGTTGGCTCCGTCGTTCAAACTTGCCATTTCGAGATTGCTCCAATTAACCTTGCCAAATTTCAGCAGATAATTTCTGATGAAGCAGTCCGCGCAGTTCATGAGGATTCGGGCGTTATGGGCGCGTTCGTCACTGCAGAACAACCGCGTCCGAACTTTTTACACACCATGATAATCTTCAGTGACGAGGACGCCGCGCAGAAATATTTCGCGTCGAACGAGTACAAAACTTTTCGCAAGCAAATCGAGCCGCTGATTAAAACCGAGCAAGTTATTTACTACAATCCGACGAAAATATCTTTGTCGGAAAAATTCTAACAGGAGTGTTGCACATGAAAAAAATTTTGTGCGTCGTGACGAGTAACAACGTTAAGGGCGCGACCGGTATCCCTACAGGTTTCTGGCTCAGCGAACTGACTCATCCGCTGGAAAAATTTTCGGCGGCAGGTTTCGATTACGCTCTGGCATCAATAAAAGGCGGCAAGCCTCCCATTGACAAAGACAGCCTCGACTTTAACGATTCCATTAACAAAAAATTTTGGGACGACACTTTGTTTCAAGCAAAACTCTCAAATACGCTTTGCCTTGCTGATGTGAATGCCGCCGACTTCGACGCAATTTTCTTTGCGGGCGGTCATGGTGTCATGTGGGATTTCCCCGACAGCACGGCGGTCGATAAAATTACTCGCGAAATTTACGAACACGGCGGCATCGTTTCGGCTGTTTGTCACGGTCCGTCAGCTCTGGTCAATGTCAAGCTCAGCACCGGAAAATTCCTTGTCGATGGAAAAAATTTAACAGCCTTCACAAATGGCGAGGAAGAAGCCGTTCAAGCGACCGACATCGTTCCGTTCCTGTTGGAAAGTAAACTCAAAGAACATGGCGCGATACATCATGCGGCGGCTAACTGGTCAAATCATGTCGAAAAAGACGGACGACTTGTCACGGGACAAAATCCCGCATCGGCAGCCAGTGTTGGAGAAACTGTCGTTAATTTGTTAAGCTGAAAGGAGAAATTTTTATGCCTTTAATTTCTATCGATGCTGTTCACCCCACAAAGGAACAAAAAGAAAAACTCATCGCCGGGCTTACGAAAACTGCCAGCGATATTCTCGGCGTCGACGAAAAATTTTTCTATGTACTCGTTAAAGAAAACGACCTGGACAACTGGGGCGTCGGTGGTAAAACTTTGACCCAGTTCATGGCTGAACAAAAGAAATAGTTCATTCAAGGTATAAAAACTCCGTTGCAAAAATTTTGCGGCGGAGTTTTTTTCTTATCAGAATCGTCAAGTTGGTCTGTCATGGAATGCCCAAAAAATTGTGCGAAAATAGTGCACGCGGATTTTGAGGAAGTGGTAGAATAAGGCAAAGTAGATTTTACTGAAAATGTTTACTGAAAATGTTCACTTATGCATTTCACTGCGTGAAATGCCAAAAATCCCGCGTTCTGACGCGAAAAACAGCTACAAAAAATTTGCCAGTCGCTTCGCTCCTTGAACCTGCAGTTGGCTAAAGAAAGGAAGAAAATCTTTTTTGGCTATGTATCATTTCCGTATCAAGTCAGATAAAAAACCCAACGGAACTAAAATTTCAGCTGTACAGCACGTTGAGTATATCAATCGTGAAGGCAAATTTTCTACGCCAGAGCAATGGCAACTGAAAAATAAATTCATCGGCGATTTCATTTCCTCCGAGAAATTCCCAAACGCTTTTGACGGACAGAATATTCTTCTTTACAAAACTGATGATTACGGCTCAATCAGAAATACTCAGCGCGGTATCGAAGTAACCCAAAATGCGTCAGAAGAAACAATCGCTACTGCTCTCGTTCTTGCCTACGAGACAATGAATCATCAGCCTCTTGTTATCAACGGCTCGGAAGAATTCAAAAAAGAGGTATTGAAAACGGCAGTCCTTCAAGACTTACCTATTTCTTTCGCTGACCTTATCATGCAGAATGATTTCTTACGTTACAAAGAAGTTGACTATCCTGACCGAAAAAAATTTGCCCTCCATACTGCCCAGAAAATTTTGCAACACATTGAGAAAACTAACGCCCAGTCTCATCTTGAATATATCAATCGAGAAAGAGCATATGAAAATCGCGGGGCTTGTATTTTTCATTCCCATCATTTGCCTAAATGGGCGAAGAACGACCCTAAGAAATTCTTTCAAGCCGCCGACATTTATGAAGGCGTCGGACATCGCAGGTATGTCGAAATTGAATTTGCCTTACCCAATGAATTAAAAACTGTCGAACAGTACAGACAAATTATTGACGCTTTCATTGCTAAGCATTTGAGCGAGCATTACTATGCCTATGCCATTCACGACAAAATTGGCATGTTATCCGGTCAACGCCATCCTCACGTTCATATCATGTTTTCCGAACGACTTATTGACGACGTGGAAAAAAGGAAGGAACGTTCTGCTAAAGCTTTTTTCCTGTATCCTGCACGAAAGAAAAAAGACGGCTCTCTACCTTCCTTTGAAGAAAAATGGAAACGTGGGGCTCCTAAAGACCGCAAGTGGTGCAATCATCAATATGTTACAGAGCTTCGCGCTGACTTTGCCAATATTCAAAATGCTGTATTGGAACAGAATGGTTTTTCCATTCGCGTGGATCACCGAACACTTCAAGCGCAGAAAGAAGAAGCGGAGAAAAACGGCGATTCTTCCCTTGCTCGTCTTTTTAGCCGAGTGCCGGAAAAATATATCGGCGTCATTTCTTGCCAGGATTACGAAGAACCTCGATTAGAGCGATTGAAAATCTTTCGAGGATTGCGTGAACGTCATTTCGATTTAGTCATGAAACTCGACGCTTCAACTAAAGAAGCAGACGAATTGGAAATTAAGGACGACGTTCATTTTGTTTCTTCTCAAATCAAAGCTTTAATCAAATCGAAAGAATACTCCGAACAAAAGTTTGCCGACCCATTTCTTGCGGACTTGAAAAATAAAATGCTAGCCGCAGTTGCTCAAGTTAATAAATGGAAGCGTGCTATTATTTCTCAGCACGATGCTGAGGAAAAAGCTAAACCCGAATATATGACAAAATCGGAGCGCGAACTTTGGCAAAAATTTTTTGAAACTCTCGCACAGAAAAAGCACTTGGAACTATTTTTGCAAACACTTAAAAAACCCGATGAATCGAATAAGGAAGCAACTCGTGCCTTTGAGCAAATTTCTTCCGGCGTTAAAAATCAAATTGCCGACCTTGATTCCTCCCTCTCTTCCATGAAAAAACCTGTTGAAGACATACGCCGCCATCTTGACTTACCTGATTGTAGAAATAACATTCTGCTTGTCTCTCATCAAATTTTGCAAGCCAATACTCATGCAAGGCAAATGCTTAAGCGCGCAAACATTGATTTAGGCAAAGCGGTCGATGACCTTAGAAACGCGCTGTTCGCCCAAACAATGGAAGAGCCGAAAACGAGTTTCAAGACCCGCGAAGTTTACGACCTCATTCGCCGCCAGTATCGCGCCCTTAAAAAAGAAAAGGAAGAATTGTTCATCGCTAAATTTCACCTCCAACGACAAATCATTTCTCCTCAACGTGCTATCTTTATGGCGAAAAATATTTTTGTGCACGGCGACTTCAAACGACTGCGCGAAGAAATTCGACGCCACAAAAAAGCAGAGCAACGGCTCGTTCCTAAATTGCTTGCTTTTTCTAAAGAAGAAAAAGAATTCAAAACGAGAGACTGGTCGGCTTTTTCCCGTTCTATTTTTCTTCAGCAACAATATTATTTGACCAAACAGCGCACTTTGCTGGACGTTGAAAGGACTCGTCTCGACCAAATTAAGCTTTCTCTTCAAAATAAACAAGCTGAACTGGAAAAGCTCTGTCAACCACACGAAGCACAGAGAAAAATAGAAATGATAGCGGCTGGCATTCTCCGCAAGAATTTAAAATTTGTTCACCAGCTGGAGGAAATCGAAACACGAGAAAAAGAACTCAGTGAGCGCATAAACCACACTAAAGAGCAAATGAAAGCGTTAGAAAACCAAATCGCCCTCGATAAAATCAATACTCGTTATCGTGTGACTTGTTCTGATACTTTACCGAACAGTAAGGCGGCGTCACTCATCGCTGATGCCATTCTCTTTGACCCACAAGCAGTGCAATTGGTCGCTCGCTTTGGCGGCAACAATCTCGAAATGGAAAAGGATTGGGAAATGATGTCCGAATTTGATAAAGATGAAATTATTCGTAAGAAAATTATTCGCGAGCTTTGAAAACTTAAAAACCTTCTGACTTATTCTGACACAAAAAAAGCTTTTAACTTCTTACCTTTTTGCTTTGTGTCGAAACAACAAAAATAAAGTTCGCGTCTCAATGCGGTTATCTCTTGTGAAAAGTCTCAATGTGAAATATAATATTATACGTGATGAAGATGATAATTTACAAGATGTTATAGAGAAATATATTGAAATTCATATGTCGCACTTGCCAATGCTACGGTCAAACTGGAGGGGATGACGATGCCAAAAACTAAAGACGCTTACGCTCTACGTAATTTCGATGAAACAAAAATTCTACAACGACTGTGGTTTAAAGATTTCAATCTTCCTGTCGGCGATGATGAAAACGTATTACTTTACTTTTATAATATTGTCGAAAAACCGATTGAAGATGTCATATTTAACGGTTCTCCAGAAATGATAACTCATATGGAAGAAAATTATCCGAAAAATGCAAATGAAAATCTTGAGATTGTCGCCCAACTTGGCGACCGTACCGTTTTTTATGAAGCTCTTCTTGAACGACATATGATACGATTGAACGGAATAAAAAAATATTACGTCGAAAAATTTATGGCGACAGAGAATAAGATTTGGAAAACAAAAGCGTTGCGAGCAACCGAATTGATAAAGCGTTATCATGAGATTTTAAATTCAATAACGGCACTTAGAGAAAAAATCTCAATTAAAGTAAAGATGTTAAAAGAACTTTTTGAAAAAGATTTTCGGCAACTCGTCTTCGGCTCTCGGCTTAGGCAAGCACGAAAGGCAGCGGGCTTAACACAACGAGAATTAGCAGAACGTGTCGGATTCAAGACCTATAACAGCATTGCTCAATACGAACGAGGACTTAACGACCCGTCACTACCAACACTTTTTCGCATAGCAACGGAATTGAATTGCTCGGCAGATTGGCTATTGAACTTGAAATAAATTGTGCTCCTTCGGGAGCTTTTTTTATGCCCTAAAAAGGAAAATTAGACTTTACGTTGAATCTACTGATAAATAAAAATTAGTCTATCAATAAAAATCAACGTAAAATAATGACCACACTCAAAATGAACAGAAAGGATTCACATAATGAAAACTATCGATAACCAAAGTCGAATCGCTGAGCTAGTAAACTTCTTCAACCAACTTTACGGCAAAATCACAACTGAGCATTTCTCATATCTCATGAAGTTCTCGGACGGAATAAGAACATACTCTTTCAAAATAGCTGACCCATCTCAACGCATAGCTATGGCTAAAAAAGCTATCGAACTTACTAACAATGGCTTCGACGTGTGGCACGCCGTCAATACTGTTAGAATCGAACCGACAAATGAAAAACGCGGCGATGAATACTCCGTTTCTTTTCAAACTGCTATTGTAGTCGACATTGATATTTGCTCCGACGCTCACAAGGGTGACCCTTCAAAACTCGCTGCTAATTTCGACGAGGCGAAATCTTTCCTGCCCTTTACTCCCTCAATTATTATCCATTCAGGCTATGGACTTCACGCTTATTATATCTTCGATACCTCGCTCGCAATCACTGACGAAAATCGTGAAGAAATCAAACGCCGGAATAATCTCCTGCTTGATGTCATCCGTTCGCGCTCGAACGGCAAAACTATTGACGGCGTCGGTGACTTACCCCGTATTTTTCGCACTCCTGGCACTTTCAATTACAAACTCGGCAAAGAAAACGCGCCGCTCTGCCACATTATTGAAGATTCGGGCTTGCGTTTTTCTCCTGATGAAATCGACGAAAAATTAAACGCTTTGACTATCTCAACTGAACCATTAGTAATGCAATCAAAAACTGTAACGAAACACGATTTTGATTATGTTGATGACAACCCTGACTTAAAAGAATTTCGGATTCGTCGTATGCTCGACTATATTAACGTCGTTGATGGTGAGTACGAAAAATGGCTCAATGTCGGTTTTGCCTTGTTCAACGAGGGTATGGACTGTAGCCTTTGGGAACAGTGGAGCCGTACCCAACCTGAATTTAAGGAAGGCGAATGTGAAAACAAATGGAACGGATTTCATCATGACCCCAACGGCATTTCTATTGCATCCTTGTATCACTGGGCTACCAAAGGCGGGTACGTCGAAACCGATATTCGCAACGAGTTTTTTCAGCTCCACCCTGAATTGGCGACAAAAAATCAATCTTCCGTCTCGTCGATTGATTCTCTCAAAGCCAAACTCCGCTCTGTCAAAAAATCTCTCGCCGACTTCGATACAGAAAAAAATGCCGCTATTGAACACCTGAAAAACGTTGAAACTTTCGACAGCGATTCTATCTTTTCTCAGGACGTTTTGACTGCTGCCGCTTTCGCTAAACTCTTCGACAAAAAGACTTTCTCAGACTTCAAAAGCGAGATTACTCTTTTTAATCGCAAAACTAAAGAGAAAAAAGCTAGCGTCAACGAGTGGAGTGCTGTCGTTCGCGACAAAGCCGCTGAACTTAACTCCCGAAAAAACGATTTGTTGACTCGCCATAATGAAATCCTAGCTCAAATTCGTTCCTTGTCTTTCGTTGCACAAAATGACGATTTGCAGAGCTTTTCCATTCCTTCCGGTTACAGCGTCAGTAATAACGGCGTTGAAAAAGTTGCCGGCGAAAATATGATTCTAGTTTGCAGAACTCCCGTCATTATCAAAGCTAAAACCTTCAGCGTCGACGAGAAAATCTTCAAACTGACTTTAGCTTACATGAATCAGGCGGGAAAATTAAAAGCTTTACCTCCCACTGAAGCCGCTATCATTTTCAATCGCAACAAACTCGTTGATTTAGCTAACAACGGTTTGCCCGTCACCAGCTCTAACGCCAATCTCCTTGTCGACTACCTCGACGCTTTCAACGCTCAAAACGAAAAAAACTTTCCTCTGACTTACACCGTGCCTCGTTGCGGATGGTACAACTTCAACGGTTCCGACTTTTTCATTGATCCGCGTAAACAGTGCTCCATAATCGATGATGACAAGAACATCAAAGTTGTTGTTGATTCTCTTAGCCTTTTCGCTAATTCTTTACGCCAGAAAGGTAACCTTGACGCTTGGAAAAAAATTTACAAACTAGCGAAAAAATCTCCTGTCGCGAGGATTATGATTGCCGCTTCTATTGCTCCGATTCTACTCAAAATCTTAGGCGAGCGTAATTTCTTGCTGTACATTTGCGCACCGACTCGCGCCGGTAAAACTACTGCCTTATATCTCGCCGCTTCCGCTGTCGGTGATGAAAAAATGATTCGTTCTTTCGACGCTACAAAAAATGGATTGGCTGGTGCCGCCGCTGATGTCAACGACTTTGCCTTTCTCGTTGATGAGAAACAAGTTGCTGATTCTAAAATTAAAGAACAACTCGACACCCTTGTTTACGCTCTCGCCAATGGCTTAGGGCGTACCAAGCTCAATAAAGATTCCACTTTGAAAAAACTACAAAACTGGCGGACTATCGCCATTATGACTGGCGAAACTCAACTTTTACCCGACAATGTGACCGGTGGCGCAAATACTCGTTTGCTTTCTATCAACGTAACCAAAGAAATTTTATCCGCCGATGTCTGCCGTCGGATTCACGACACAATCAAAGAAAATCACGGACTTGTTTTCCCGCTCGTTATCGACAAAATCTCTCAGCTCGGCTTTGACACACTCCGCCAAACCTATCAAAAACTCGTCGCACTCTTTACCACCAAATATCCTGAATTGTTAAACGAGTATTGCCGCTACATGGCAGTTTTGACCCTCGCCGATGCTATTCTCAATTCAGTCTTAACCGACGACTCCGCACTTCCTATCGACGACGCCATTCAAAACGCCAACGTAATTTTCAAACTTATCCCGACCAACGCTGAAATTTCCGACACAGCAAGAGAAAAAAATTTTGTCTTAGCCATTATCGCGCAGAATCAAAATCGTTTCATCGGTGGTAATGTTCCTCTCGACCGGATACAAACCATTTGCGGTAAACTTAAAGATAATGACGGTTACACTTACATTGCGTCGAAATTTCTTCAAGACGAGTGCGAGCGTAATGGCTTCGATTATCATAAGCTCGTCTCAGATTTAGTCGCCGCTGATTTTTTCATTCCCGCCGACACAATTGAAACAGGGAAGAAATCTACTCTCACTACTGTCCAGAAGAAAATTGGCAAAGTGAATACTCGTTGCTACAGAATAAGCAATGATAGCCTGAACGGCAACGAATAAAATTCAAGAGCTTTCTGAGGAATCAACAACAACGCGGCGTCTACACTGCTGAAAAGCTCGCCCTTCCCCCCGTGCCCCTTAACCCACAAAGCGTTCAGACTACGCTACGGGCGTAATGCCCTTCGCTTGTCTTCACTTGTTGCTGTGAAAATTTTTTCGGTAGCGACCTCAAAAATTTTCTACGCAAAATTGAAACACGGAAGAGGAAGGGCTTTTTTGTGTCTAAAAAAAAAGAGACTGGGCTTTTGTTGTACGTCGTTGAGTTAGTCTAGAAAGCTAATTGGTGTCAGAACGCCATTCTCCAAAAATAAGGAACTCCGAAAGATTTTTGAGTCCAATAAG
>JAFQZB010000326.1 GCA_017406175.1 Selenomonadaceae bacterium
CGTCAAAATGATTTGTTGACTCGCCACAATGAAATTCAAGCTCAAATTCGTTCCTTGTCTTTCGTTGCCACTAATAACGATTTGCAAAACTTTTCCATTCCTGCTGGTTACAGCGTCAGTAATAATGGCATTGAAAAAGTTGCCGGTGAATCCTTGATTACCGTTTGCAGAACTCCTGTCATTATCAAATCTAAAACCTTCAGCGTCGATGAGAAAATCTTCAAACTGACTTTGGCTTACATGACTCAGGCGGGAAAATTAAAAGCTTTGCCGCCCACTGAAGCCGCTATCATTTTCAATCGCAACAAACTCGTTGATTTAGCTAACAACGGCTTGCCCGTCACTAGCTCTAACGCTAATCTGCTTGTCGACTACCTCGACGCTTTCAACGTAGAAAACGAAAACGCCCTGCCGCTGACTTACACTGTCCCGCGTTGCGGCTGGTACCACTTCAATGGTAAAGACCATTTCATTGACCCGCGTAAACAGTGCTCCATAATCGACGACGACAAAAACATCAAAGTTGTTGTTGATTCTCTTAGCCTTTTCGCTAATTCTTTACGCCAGAAAGGTAACCTTGATGCTTGGAAAAAAATTTACAAGTTGGCTAAAAAGTCTCCTGTCGCAAGAATTATCGTTGCCGCTTCTATCGCTCCGATTTTACTCAAAATCTTAGGCGAACGCAATTTCTTGCTCTACATCTGCGCTCCGACTCGCGCTGGTAAAACTACCGCATTGTATCTTGCCGCTTCCGCTATCGGCGATGATAAAATTATTCGTTCCTTTGACGCTACGAAAAATGGGCTTGCAGGTGCCGCTACCGATGTCAACGATTTTGCTTTTCTCATCGACGAAAAACAAGTTGCTGACTCCAAACTAAAAGAACAACTCGACACTCTTGTTTACGCTCTCGCCAATGGTTTAGGACGCACTAAGCTAAATAAGGATTCTACTTTGAAAAAACTGCAAAATTGGCGAACTATCGCCATTATGACTGGCGAAACTCAACTTTTACCCGACAATGTGACCGGTGGCGCAAATACTCGTTTGCTCTCTATCAACGTCAACAAAGAAATTTTATCAGCCTCAACCTGTCGCATTATTCATGACACAATCAAGGATAATTGCGGGCTTGCCTTCCCTCTCGTCATCGACAAAATTTTTCAAATCGGCTTTGAAACACTTCGCGAAACATATAAAGACCTTGTTGACCTTTTTACGGCAAAATATCCCGAACTGCTCAATGAGTATTGTCGCTACATGGCTGTATTAACTCTTGCCGACGCCATTTTAAATGCTGTCTTAAACGACTCCGACACGCTTCCCCTCAACGATGCCATTCAAAACGCTAACATAATTTTCAAACTTATCCCGACTAACGCTGAAATTTCCGACACAGCAAGAGAAAAAATTTTTGTCATCAGCATTATCGCGCAAAATCAAAATCGTTTCATCGGTGGTAATGTTCCACTCGACCGAATGCAAACCATTTGCGGTAAACTTAAAGATCATGACAGCTACACTTACATTGCGGCGAAATTTCTGCAAGACGAGTGCGAGCGTAATGGCTTCGATTATCATAAGCTCGTCTCGGATTTAGTCGCCGCTGGTTTTTTCATTCCTGCCGATACCATCGAAACAGGTAAAAAGTCCACGCTTACTACTGTTCAGAAAAAAATTGGCAAAGTCAACACTCGTTGTTACAGAATCAACAATGATAGCCTGAACGACGACGAATAAAATCCGGAAGTGTTCTGAGGAATCAACAGCCACGCGGCGTCTATAATGCTAAAAAGCTCGCCCTTCCCCCCGTGCCCCCCAACCCACAAAGCGTTCAGACTACGCTACGGGCGTAATGCCCTTCGCTTGTCTTCACTTGTTGCTGTGAAAATTTTTTCGGTAGCGACCTCAAAAATTTTCTACGCAAAATTGAAACACGGCAGAGGAAGGGCTTTTTTGTGTCTAAAAAAAAAGAGACTGGGCTTTTGTTGTACGTCGTTGAGTTAGTCTAGAAAGCTAATTGGTGTCAGAACGCCATTCTCCAAAAATAAGGAACTCCGAAAGATTTTTGAGTCCAATAAG
>JAFQZB010000327.1 GCA_017406175.1 Selenomonadaceae bacterium
ATTGTCCATGAATATCCAGATTAAAACCAGCGTCAAGACTGTCGGCACTGCCCACGCGTAGCAGACGGATTGGATATAAACTTCCGCGCCAGTCTTAACGTTAATCAGCGGGTCGCCGAACAGCCCGCCAAAGCTCATGCCAAGCAAGATTGGAGCCGTCAGATAAATCAGCGACACGCCCAGATTGCCGACGCCCGCATTGATTCCTAGGGCAAGCCCTTTATTTTTCTTCGGGAAGAAGAAGCCGATATTCGCCATTGACGACGAGAAGTTGCCGCCCGCGATACCGATTAGCGCGACGAGCATGAATAACGTATCGTAAGTCGTCGAGGTGTCTTGCAAGTAAGTTCCCAGTCCGATAATCGGCAGGAGTAAAAGTGCTGTTGAAAATAAAGTCCAGTTCTTGCCGCCGAGCAAGCCCGGCATGTAAGTATAAAACAGTCGACAAGTTGCGCCGACTAGCCCCGGCAATGACGCAAGCGTAAAGATTTCGGCTTGCGAGAAGTTGAAGCCTATCTGATTGAGTTGCGCGGCGATTGTCGCCCAGAGCGTCCATACCACGAACGAAAGCGTTAAAGCCCAAGTCGAGGTGTAAAGATTCTGCTTAGCGATTTTCTCGCCGAACTTCTTCCAAAACGCTTCGTCTTCGGGATTCCACTTTGCAAGAATCTCTTTGCGCGTCGGGTTCTCGCCCAGCGATTTTAAAATGTCTTCTGCCATATTCATCACTCCTTTTGCTTGCCAGTATAAAAAATTTTTTTCGCGGTGTAAGTGACAAGTATCACACGGCTAAACAAAAACGCGGGTATAAAATGCTTGCGGAAGGTGAGAAAATGGATTCGATGATTCGGCAGTTCTACGAAATCCCCGGCAAGGTCGTCACGCTCAAGGCAGGCGAATATCTCTTCCACGAGGGCGACCACGCAAGATACTTCTACTTCGTGCGGTCGGGTCAGATTTTTATAACTAAGTTCGCGGAAAGTGGGCGCGTCTTGTCTCTGCGGTTGGCGACGCGTGGTAGCATTATCGGCGAGCTTCCGCTTTATGAAGAAAATCCTATCTACATCTTTAACGCCATTGCTCAAAGCCCGTCGGAGGTCTACGCGATTGAATTTCCGACGCTGCACAGCTACCTTGAAAAGAAACCGTCGCTGGCAATCAACCTGCTGAAGATTATCGGCATGCACATGCGCAAGCAACATTCCAAGTTCCGCGACCTCGTCCTCTACGGCAAGAAGGGCGCGATTTACTCAACGCTGATTCGGTTCGCCAATAGCTACGGGCAAGAGGTTGACGGCGGAATTTTAATCACGGTGCCTTTGACCAATCAGGAGCTTGCGAATTACTCAGCGACTGCCCGCGAGAGTTTAAACCGTATGCTAGGAGACTTGCGGCGGCAAAACGTCATCGACATGCGCGACGGGCTGATTTTTATCCGCGATATAAATTTCCTCAAGCAGGAGATTCAGTGCGAGAACTGCGGACGCGAGATTTGCAATATCGAGTAGCCAGCAAGAAATCGGCAAATCCTCTCGGCGGCGTTGAAGTCGTTAAGGTCGTGTTGATAAATTTCTTCGGAGGCGACTGGTTCACTCGTAAAGATTGTAGCGACTGATTCAGAGACAATGACTTCGCCACGCCCGCGCCAAAGAGAAATCGCCGGGCAAGTGCCCTGCGTGCGGCTCTCCGTCAAGATTAAATCGACGCCCGACATCTTCTCGGCGATGGTATAAAAGTTTTCGCATTCGTCAGTGCGTTGAATCATGAACCAGCCCTGCGGCGAGACAACAGCCACGTTCCTAGCCCCCGCCGCTTGAAAGCGTTGGCTGTCCTTGCCTTCCACGTCGAGATTAAAGCCGTGCGAATCACTCTTAATCACGCCGACCCGTAGCCCTTGCGCAGAGAAAACTTTTACGAGCCGTTCAATAAAAGTCGTCTTGCCCGTGCCCGACGCCGGAGCCACGATTGAGATTATCGGCATCGTCCGCGAGAGGTTCTCCGCCCTGCCGCGTGCCAATCGTAAATCGGCGGGCGTGTTCACGTTGAAAAAGGTTGCCTCGTCCGTGTGAAGTTCTGCAAGCTCGTGCGGGACTTTTTTTATTGCCGCGAAGATTTTACGTTGCCCGCCTGCAAGCTCCTGTTTAAAGACCTCGGCAAGTTCCTGACGGTAGAAAGCCGCTAGCATTTGCCGACGACCGCTGACCACGGGGACGACTGCTTGCGCGGCGGAAAAATTTTTCATGAGCGGGCGCACGGCGTCGAAGTTGAAGAACGGCATATCGGACGATACTGCCAACGCCCAATCCGTTTTGATTCGTGCTAAGCCGTTCGCAAGCCCCGCCATCGGTCCTGAATCCTTGACGGCATCGACTAAGATTTTTGCGCCGAACTTCTCTGCTAAGGACTTCAAAGCGGACAAATCTTCTTCGACGCACAAAAAAATTTCGGCGAAGTCTCTGGTTGCCGCTTTACTCAAAATGTGTTCGAGTAAGCCGACGCCGCCGACCTCGACGAAACGTTTATCACGACCTAGCCGCGAACTTTTCCCGCCCGCGATTATCAGCAAAGTTATCGTGCGCAATTCCCAGTCTCCCCGCGAAGAATTTCTATCCCGTGCTTGAGTTGCGGAAGGACAAAGCTTAAGCACTCGTCGACGGCTTTGGGACTGCCGGGCAAATTCACAATCAACGACCGCTTGCGAATGCCCGCGACCGCTCGACTTAACATTGCCCGCCCCGTGACCTTAAGCGACAAAGCCCGCATAGCTTCGGGGATACCAGGCGCAAGGCGTGTACAGACTTCCAATGTCGCTTCGGGTGTGACATCGCGAACTGCAAAGCCCGTGCCGCCCGTCGTCACAATCAATCCAACGCCCGCGTCCGTCAGCTCAATCAGCTTGTCGACGATAAGTTTCTTAACGTCTGGAACGATTGCCCGCGAATGAATCTTGTAGCCCGCCGCCGTCAAAAGTTCTTCGCACTTGTCGCCGCTAGTGTCCTCGTCGCGTAAGCCGTGAAAGCCTCTGTCGCTGACCGTGACAATCGCCGCGTCGAGTGGGATATTGTCCGTCGCAAGCTCCAAGTCATCGCCGACAGAAATTTTCCCGCCATGTAGGACGCGTGCAAAGACACCTTCGCGGGGCATAATGCAATCGCCGACCTGTTGATAAATCGCGCAATGGGCGTGGCACTCCTTGCCAATCTGCGTTATCTCGAAGAAGACCTCGCCGCAACGAAGACGCGTACCAATCGGCAACTCCTTGAACGTGAAACCCTCCGCGATAATATTTTCCCCGAAGGCTCCCGCTTCCACATTAGCACCACGAGCTTTGAAGTCGTCAATCACCTCTTGACCGAGAAAGCTAACCTGCCTATGCCAATCGCCCGCGTGCGCGTCGCCGTCAATCCCGTATTCAGTCACGAACGCCGCCGACTCCACGAAACTTTTCTGCGTGCCACGTCGTTCACTAATGCAAATCGCCTTGACCTTGCCCATAACCTAGCCTCCAACCTGATACATCTGCCGCGAATCTCGAAGCCCCGCCGCGCCTTTAAAGAAATGTTCCTTAGGCTTGCGGTAAATCGTCTCGCGGATTTTCTCTGTAAGCTCCTCATCGTCGACGCCCATCCGCAAAAGTTTTTTCACGTCAAGCCCCGTGTCGAAACTCAAGCACGTCTTTAGGAATCCCTCCGCCGTCAGCCGAATCCGATTGCAACTGCTGCAAAACTTATGCTCCAAGGCGTCAATGAATCCAATCTGCCCGACGAAGTCTTTTGCCTTGAAGTACTGCGCGGGACCTTGCAGAGAATTCTTTTCGCGTACGGGGACGAGTTCGCCGAAATTATCTTCCAACGTCTTGAATAGCTCCGCCGTTGGAATTCCCTTCAAGCCCGACTGCCACGCACAACCTATCGGCATGAGTTCGATAAACCGCACCTTAATCGGATTGACCTTCGCCAACGCCGCCAGCCGCAAAAGTTCTCCGTCATTGATTCCGATTAGCGGCACGCAGTTGAGCTTGAGATTAAATCGTTCGTCTAGCAGAGCTTGAAGACCTTCCCGCACCTTATCGAAGGCTTTACGCCGTGTCAGGTTCGCAAAGGTCGCCGCGTCGAGTGTGTCTAAGCTTAAGTTAATGCCGTCAAGCCCCGCCGCTATCAGTTCATGCGCCAAAGTTTTCAGCAAGACGCCGTTGGTCGTTAGTGTTACCTGTTCAATGCCCGCAATGCCCTTGAGCCGAAAAATCAGCGACGTTAAGTTTCGTCTAAGCAGAGGTTCGCCGCCCGTCAATCGAATCTTCCTTATTCCGAGCCGTGAAAAGATTTCCGCGACGCGCAGGACTTCTTCCAAGCTCAAAATCTCTGCGTGAGGCAACTTCTTAACCCCGCATTCGGGCATACAGTAGCGACAACGCAAATTGCATCGGTCGGTTAGGGAAATCCTCGCGTACTCAATCTCGCGTCCGAATTGGTCTCTCATAGGCGAATCGTTTCAACCTCTGCGCCCGCCGAAAGTTTATCCGAGCCAGCGGGAATATCGACCAATGCATTGCAACCCACCGCCGAATATAACGTGCCTGAATCGTGGCGGCTCGGCAGGAAAACTTTATCGCCTTTGACTTGCGCCCGAATGAATCGACGAGCGGGACTTTTCTTAGGGAAATCATCAGCCAAGACGCCGCGTCCTCGACTGTACAGAATATCTGGGCGGCGGGTGAGCTTAGCAAGAACGGGTCGCGTTAAGAGTTCAAAGGTTGCATAAGCCGCGAACGGATTGCCACTTAGCGCAACGCCCAAAACCTTTCCACACGTCCAACCGATGACTGGCGCACCTGGTTTAATCAGCACTCGCCAAAAGATACGCTCGCCAATCTTCTTAACAACGTCGTGCATTATGTCCTTTTTGCCAACCGAGACGCCGCCCGTCGTTATCAGCAAGTCGACTTCCAAAGCAGACAGCCGAGCCGCGCAGGCGTCCGCGTCGTCGGGCAGGTTGTATAAAATCTTCGGCGTGAAGTTCATCTCGATAAGCCGCGCCGCCAGCAAGTAAAGATTGCTGTTGTAAATCTTGCCCGCTGAAAGCTCCGTGCCCGGCTGAATGAGTTCATCGCCCGTCGACGCAATCGCAATCCTCGCCCGCCGATAAACTTTGACTTGTGCGACGCCTTGACTAGCAAGAACCGCCACGTGCGCCGCCGTCAACGCCGTGTCCTTAGCGACAAGCAACGCGCCCGCTTTAATGTCCTCGCCCGCAAAGCAGTAGTTCTCGTGGTGGCGGAGCCTTTGACTTACAAAAATGTTCTCGCCGTCAATTTCAATGTCCTCTTGACGAATCACGCAATCGGAACCCTTAGGCATTGCCGCGCCCGTCATGATTCGCAACGCCTCGCCCGACTTAACCTCGCCCGTGAAGAAGTCGCCCGCGCACTCTTCGCCAATGACTTTGAACGCGCCGGGAGTCTCGGAAGACTTCAAAGCGTAGCCGTCAAGGGGACTGCGGTCAAAGGGCGGGTTGTCGAAGGTCGCAACGTAATCCACAGCCGCCACGCGGCCAACAGCTTCAAGCAACGCAACGTCTTCGGTCTCGTCAATCGGATTGATATGCGCCGTCAGAAGTTCAATCGCCCGTTCCAAAGTCACGCCGACCATCAGAGCAAACCTCCTACGCCCAAAGCCGTAAAGTCATGGCGGGTCAGTCGTTCGCCCGTTAGCACTCGCGGCAGGATTAAATCAAACACCGTCTTTGAACAGAACATCACGCAACCCGGCAAACCCATTATCGGCACGTCGCCTTTGTAGGCAAGCATGAACATCGCGCCGGGCAAGACGGGTACGCCATAAGTTACGACCTGCGCGCCCGTCGACTTAATCGCCGCCGGCGTCCTGTCGTCAGGGTCAACGCTCATTCCACCCGTGCACAGAATCATTTCACAGCCCAAGGACAAAAGCTCCTGAATCTTATCGCGGGTCATGTCCTTATCGTCGTTAGATAGTCTGCGTTCGTCGACCTGCAAGCCGAAAGTCTTAAGCTTCGCCTCGATTACGGGCGTGAACGTGTCCTCAATGCGATTGTAGAAGACTTCCGAACCTGTGACGACCAACCCTACCTTGAACTTTTTGTAAGGGGCAACCTTCATGAGCGGAGCCGAGCCAGCGATTTCCTTGACGCGTTCCATTTTATCCTTATCAATCACGAGCGGGATAACTCTCATGCCCGCGACGCTCTTGCCTTTGCGGACGGGAATTTTATTGTTGACTGTGGCAAGGCAAATCTCTTCTAGCGCGTTAATCTCGTCAAGCTTCGCCGCGTCCACGTAAAACACTCCGTCGCACGTCGCTTTAAGTTCAATCTTGCCTTCCTTAACGTCGCTTGCCGAGAGGTTCGCGCCTTGAGTGATTTGGCGTAAGACCTCTGCCGCGTCATTCTCGTGTAGCTTAGTCTCGTCCGCCTCCCAAACGAAAATATTTTCCTTGCCGAGCCTCAGCAGTGCGGGCACGTCCTCCGCCGTGATTACGTGTCCTTTCCTAAAGCGGGCGTCCTTCGTCACGCCGCGGATAATTTCTGTCACGTCGTGGCACAGCACGCACCCGACCGCGTCTTGAACTTTTATTTCCTTCATAAGCTCACCTCAACCAATCATGCGCTTAATATCGTCCGCAACGTTCGTAATGCCGCCAATGCCGAAGTTTTCCACTAGGACTTTAGCGACGTTCGGACTGAGGAACGCGGGCAAAACCGGACCAAGCGTAATATTCTTCACGCCAAGATAAAGCAACGCAAGCAAGACCGTAACCGCCTTTTGCTCGTGCCAACCTATATCATAGACAATCGGCAACTTGTTCACGTCGTCCAGCCCGAAGACTTCTTTAAGCTTAAGGGCAATCAACGCCAGCGAGTAGCAATCATTGCACTGCCCAGCATCTAGCACGCGAGGTATCCCGCCTATGTCGCCGAGCGCAAGCTTTATGTACTTGTATTTCGCGCAACCCGCCGTAAGAATCACGGTATCTTTTGGCAGAGCCTTAGCAAAGTCAGCGTAATATTGTCGAGCCTTCTGCCGACCGTCGCAACCCGCCATAACGACGAACTTTTTTATCGCGCCGGACTTCACTGCCTCAACGACCTTATCAGCGACTGCAAAAACTTGTTCATGTGCAAAGCCGCCGACAATCTCTCCAGTCTCAAGCTCCGTGGGCGGCGGACACTCCTTAGCCAGTTCAATCAGCGGAGTAAAGTCTTTTACGCCGTCGACTTCTTCCACACGCTTGCAACCAGGATAGGCAACTGCGCCCGTCGTGAAAACTCTATCTTGATAAGAACTCTTCGGCGGCATGAGGCAATTAGTCGTTAAGAGAATCACGCCGTTAAATTTATCAAACTCCGTCGTTTGCAAATGCCAAGCATTACCGTAGTTGCCGACGAGGTGTTTGTACTTCTTAAACTTCGGATAGTAATGCGCGGGCAACATCTCCCCGTGCGTGTAAACGTCAACGCCCGTATCCTTTGTCTGTTCAAGGAGCTGTTCAAGGTCTCGCAGGTCATGTCCGCTGATAAGTATCGCAGGATTCTTGCCGACGCCGAGTTTAACTTTCGTGACTTCCGGATTGCCATAAGTCTCAGTGTTCGCCTTGTCCAAAAGTGCCATCGTATCGACGCCGAACTTGCCAACCTCCAAAGCCAACGCCGTCAAGTCCGCAACTGTCAAGCTGTCGTCGAGGAGTTTAGCCAGCGTGCTTTGAACGAACGCATTAATCGTATCGTCATCGTAGCCGAGGGCGTTTGCGTGATACAGATAAGCCGCCAGACCTTTAAGCCCGTAAGTTATCAGCTCACGAAGACTACGCACGTCTTCATTGTTCGTAGCGAGGATTCCGACTTGTTCCGCCTTAGCGTCGAAGTGTTCGCGGGTGTCCGACCAGATAGCGGCGGCGGGCAAATTATTTTTGTCGTCTACCACAGCCAAGAGCCGCGCCTTAGTCCTAAGTGTTTGCTCTACACGTTCAACGAGTGATTCTCGGTCGAAGTTGGCATTGGTTATCGTCGTGAACAAATTCAGAACGACGACATGATTGACACGCGGCTTAATCGTCTTGCCCTCTGCGCGGATTTGAGTTGCGACGGCGGCTAGACCTTTAGTAACGTAAATCAACAAGTCTTGCATACGGGCGACATCAGCCTTTTTGCCGCATACACCGACCTTTGTACAGCCCTTGCCGCCGAGCGCGTCCGAACATTGGTAGCACAGAAAATTTTTGTTTTCCATTAAAAACTCTCCTTTGCTGAAAAAATAAAGCTGAGCTTGCACCCGACTTTTGAATTTGTCGAAGAAATTATTTGCGGCGATAAATTATATTACTGCGCATGAAGTATTCAAAGGGGAAACTAAGACAATGGACTAAACGAGTGAACGGGAACATAATCATCGTCAGCATAGCCAACAGCAAATGACATTTGAAGATAAGCGGGACATCAGCCATCAACGATACGTCAGGGCTCATGGCAAGCACCGAGCGGAACCAGGGCGATATGCACTCCCGATAATTGAATTCGTCGCCGAGCAAGCCAACCGCGTTAAGGAGCGTGCCGCAAAAGCCCGTAATTATCGTCAAGCCGAGCACGAGATATATCCAGCCGTCGGAGGTTGAGGTGTTGACCTTCATGCGCGGGTTGTCGAAGCGTCGACGCATTAGCATAAAGAAGCCGCCCAAGAATAAAATGCCAGCCGGAATGCCGCCGCCTAAGGCAATGATATGATAAAGGTGTTCGCTGATTCCCACGCCGTCAGTTATCGCCTTCGGAATTAGAATGCCGATGATATGTCCGCCGAGTGCCATTGCTAAGCCCAGATGAAACATTGGTCCTGCGACTTTCAAGCTGTCTTTGGCTAGGAATTCACTGCTTTTAGTCGTCCAGCCGCGTTCGCCCGTCCAATAGCGATAAGCCGTGCCGACAATCAAAGTCGTGAACGCGATATAGGGCAACGCGCCCCAAAAGAATCCACTCATTTTATCACCTCCAAGGTTGAGAGCTGTGCAAGGATTATGTCGAGCAAGAAGACCTGCGGGAGTTTTGCCTCAATGAATCGTTCGCGAAGAAGTTCAATCTTGCCGCGTGCCATTTGCAAAATCTTTAACGCCTGTGCGGGTTCGACGGTCGCCGCCAACTCCAAGAGGGCGGGCAGGTAGTCGGGCAACTCCTTCTGCAAGTCGTAGCCGTTATCAAGGAACAGTTGCTTATAGTCGTGCATCTCGTTTGACTGCTTGCCAAAATCCGTGCGGTTATGCGTCGTCAAGTAAAGGTTGGTGTTCTGCGAGAAGTCGAACTTGCGGACGTATTCGCGCTCATAATCCTTGCGCCCGACCTGTTCGACGTAATCAATCAAGTCAAGGAAGACATCGCGGCTTTGAGGCGTCTTTAGTTCTTCGACGGCGGCGCGGTATTCGGGCAACTCGTCCCACCACGCGGCATCAGGATACTCCAGCAGGAACGCGGCAATCTTCAATGTGGTTCTGTACTCTTCCATTAGCAAAATCCTCCGGGGCAAGCATAACCCGCCGTGCCTTGAAGCTCGCGCAACTGTTCATGAGTTTTGCCTTGCAAGCCCGCCGGCAATTTGATTCGGTCTGAATACTTCGCAATGGCAAGGAGCTTATACATTTTCTCGTATTCGTAAGCGTCGAACTCCAGCCCCTGCGGAGGAGCCTCGCCGATTTCCTTGCGCCTCATGACTGTCCGCATATCCAAAAGCCTCTGCAACGTCTGCATGATTATATCCGTGTTGCCAGCCGTGAACAGCTCCGCCAGATACGCTAGCGGAATTCGCATTGCCTCCGACCTCGGCAGATAAACTTTGTCCTCGAAAGTCTTTGCAATCGGACTAAGCGGCGGAATATACCAAACCATTGGCAACGTCCTGAATTCGGGGTGGAGCGGCAGTGCTAAGTTCCAACCTTTGATGAGCTGATAAACCGGCGAAACTTTTGCCGCCTCAAGCACAGCCTCCGATACTCCTTCCTTCCGTGCCGACTCAATTACTTCGGGGTCGTTGGGGTCTTTGATTAAGCCGAGCATGTTAGCGTAAATCATTTTGGGTTCGGAAGTCTTCGCCGCGTCCAGAACGCCGTTCATGTCGTAAAGCAAAATGCCCATGTAACGGATACGCCCAACGCAAGTATCAGTACAGACTGTCGGCAAACCGTTTTCCAGGCGCGGGAAGCAAAAAGTGCACTTCTCCGCCTTATTAGTCTTCCAGTTGTAGTAAACCTTCTTGTAGGGGCAAGCCGGCACACAATGTCGCCAGCCGCGGCAAATATCCTGATTCACGAGGACAACGCCGTCTTCCTCGCGCTTATAAATCGCCCCGGAAGGACACGCCGCCACGCACGCCGGATTTAAGCAGTGATTGCAATTCCTCGGCAAGTACTTCATAAAAATATCGTGGAACTCAAGCGTTATCTTCTCGCCGATTTTCTTTAGGTTAATGTCCTTGCGAACGTCATCGCCGCCCGCTAAGTCGTCGTTCCAATTCGGTCCCCATTTGATTTCCATGCGCTGTTGCGTTATCAGCGAACGCGGACGGGCTACGGGCTGATGTTTCTTGCGCGGCGACGTGATTAGCGTTTCATAATCGTAAGTCCATGGCTCGTAATAATCGTCCATCTCTGGTTGTTCGGGGTGATAGAAAAGTTTCAAGATACGTCCGAGCTTGGAGCCGGTCTTCAAAACCAGTTCGCCGCCGTCGAGTTCCCAGCCGCCCTTCCAATGTTCTTGGTCTTCCCAGTTCTTCGGGTAGCCGATGCCGGGTTTCGTCTCCACGTTGTTAAAGTACATGTACTCCGCGCCGGGGCGGTTCGTCCAAACATTTTTGCAGGTGATTGAGCACGTGTGGCAACCTATGCACTTATCCAGATTCATCACCATGCACACTTGCGCTTTAATCTTCAAGCCAATCGACCTCCTGAGCTTTGCGAACGACGACATAAATATCACGCTGATTGCCCGTCGTGCCGTAGTAGTTAAAGCCGTAGCTGAGCTGACCATAGCCGCCAATCATATGCGTGGGCTTCATGTGAATTCGCGTCGGGGTATTGTGCGTGCCGCCACGTGTGCCGCTTATCTTCGAGCCAGGAACGTTTATATGCCTGTCCTGCGCGTGATACATGAACATAACGCCGCGTGGCAACCGAGGACTGACTACCGCACGACTTATGACGACGCCGTTGCGGTTGTAGACTTCGCACCAATCGTTGTCCTTAACGTCGATTGCCGCCGCGTCTTTCTCGTTTAGCCAAATCGTCTGCCCGCCGCGGAACAGCGTCAACAGTTGCTGGCTATCGAAGTACATGGAATGCGTTGACCACTTGTTATGCGGCGTCAGAAACTTCAACGTTATTTCTCTGTTCTCGTTAAGCGTAGTCTTCAGCGGTTGAAAGTCTAGAATCGGTTTGTAAACGCTCATAGCCTCGCCCCACTCAAACATCATCTCGTGGTCAATGTAAAAGCTTTGACGCCCCGTGACTGTTCGGAAGGGCACAAGCTGTTCAATGCTGACTGTGAACGGGCTATAGCGGCGATTTTTATTCGAGCCTGTGAACGTCGGCGAAGTGATTGTTTCTCGCGGCTGAATCGCTACCATGTCAAAGGTAAAGCGTTCGCTCTCACGGTCGGCGGCAAGGTCAGTTAGGTTGCTTAAGCCGGTCTTCTTTTCCAAGTCAGCCCACGCACGCACGGCAACTTTGCCATTAGTCGTCGTCGATAAGCCCATAACCGCATCGCAGGCTTGCTTAGCGTCGTAGATTGACGGCATACCATAGGAGATAAGGTTCTTGTCCTCGATAATGCCGTTGCGTGTGCGAATCTCCTCATAAAGGTCGTCGGACTTCCAACCTAAGCCCTTCATGCCGTTGCCCTTTTGAATGTTCGGACCCAGCGCAATCCACTTGTCGTAAAGTTTCGTGTAGTCGCGTTCAATCATCGCGATTGCGGGCATTGTCTTGCCTGGTATCGGCTCACAATCGCCTTTGCTCCAGTCTAATATCTTGCCTTCGGGCTGAGCAAGTTCGCCCTCGGTGTCGTGCTGAATCGGGACTGCGAACACGTCTTTATAAATCGGCAATTTAGCTTCGGTCGCGACTTTAGACACTGCCTTTGCTAGCGTGCGGAAAATATCCCAATCGCTTTTTGCCTCCCACAGCGGGTCGACGGCATTTTGGAACGGGTGAACGAACGGATGCATATCAGTCGACGACAAATCGTTTTTCTCGTACCAAGTCGCAGTCGGCAGGACGACATCAGAATAAAGCGCACTTGCCGCCATGCGGAAATCCAAATCAACCAACTAATCCAACTTACCTTGCAACGCCCCGCCCGACTTGCGCAAGTCTGATTCATCACGCAACTTAATTTCTTCGGGCTTAACGACGGTCTCCTCCTCGGCGAACAGGCTATTGCGCGTGCCAAGCAGATACTTCAGGAAGTAATCATGCCCCTTCGACGACGAGCCGATTAAATTGTTCCGCCAGATAAAAAGGTTGCGCGGGAAATTTTCCGGGGCGTCGGGGTCTTCCCATGCGAATTGCAACGACTTGTCCTTGAGACTTTGCGCCACGAATTTTTTTATGCCGTCAATGCCTTCAAAGCCCGCCGCCTTAGCCTCGTCGAAGATTTGCTGACCGCTCTTATTGAACGACGGGTAAGCCGGCAACCAACCGAGCCGCGCCGCCAATATGTTATAGTCGCCGGGGTGCCGATAACGCGGCTTGACATTGCCGGCGACGAGCGGAGCCGTATCGACTTCCTCGCTGCGCCATTGGTCGGTTGCGAAGTAATAAAACGACGTGGAGTTTTGGAGCTTCGCGCCGCCCTGCCAATCGGTACCAGTCATGACGCGTGCCCAGCCCTCAATCGGGCGCAACTTCTCTTGTCCGACGTAATGCGCCCAGCCGCCGCCGTTGCGACCTTCACAGCCGCACATCATCAGCAGATTTAAAATCGTGCGATAGATAACGTCCGCGTGGAACCAGTGATTGATTCCGCCGCCCATGATAACCATCGTCCGCCCGTTCGTCTTGAGGGCATTATCGGCGAATTCGCGAGCCGTATGAATCACCATATCGGCATCAACGCCCGTGAATTGTTCTTGCCACTTCGGAGTATAAGGCGTGTCGTCTTCGTAGGAGCTTGCGCACTCGCCGCCCAGCCCCGTATCAATACCGTAGTTGGCAAGCGTCAAGTCATAAACTGTCGTCACGAGCTTGACGCCCGACTTAGTCTTAACCTTCTTGACGGGAACGGCACGGCTAATCATCGCTTTATCGCCGCGGTCGTCGCCGAAGTAAGGGAAGGGCACTTCAACAACGTCATCGCGCTCTTTAAGTATCGACAGCTTAGGACGAATCGCCGCGCCCGTGTCAGAATCTTCCTCGCGCAAATTCCATTTGTCTTGCCTATCCCAGCGGTCGCCCATCGTGCCGTTCGGAATCACGAGCTTGCCGCTTATCTCGTCGACGACGTAATACTTAAATTCCGCGCGCTTGTCCTTGCGCCCGAAGTCCTTAGCGTTGAGAAAGCGTCCGAGCTGATACTTGTCGTCGCGTTCATCAATCGTCACTAGGAACGGAAAGTCTGTGTACTTGCGGGCGTAGTCGACGAAAAACTGCGCGGGGTCGCCCCAATAATATTCGCGCAAGATGACATGACCCATTGCCATAGCCAAGGCGGAGTCGGAACCAGTCTTTAGACTAATCCACGTATCAGCGACGGCGGTCGACTCTGCGTAGTCGGGGGCAATCGACACGACCTTTGTTCCCTTGTAGCGGACTTCCGTCAAAAAGTGAGCGTCAGGCGTTCTGGTCTGCGGGACGTTTGAACCCCAAGTGATTATGTAGCCCGCGTTGTACCAGTCAGACGACTCCGGCACGTCGGTTTGATCGCCCCAAACTTGTGGACTTGCTGGCGGAAGGTCGGCGTACCAATCGTAGAAACTCAAGCCCGCCCCGCCAAGCAGTTGAATAAATCTCATGCCGCCCGCGTAGCTTAACATTGACTTTGCGGGAATGACGCTAAAACCAAAAATCCTGTCGGGTCCGTACTTCTCGGCGGTGTGCAAGACGCTTGCCGCGACGAGTTCTGAAACCTCGTCCCAGTTTGAACGGACAAACCCGCCCATGCCGCGTGCTTCCTTGTAGCGTTTCATCTTGTCGGGGTCGCTGGCTATTGATTGCCATGCCTCGTAAGCCGTCGGATAAGTCTTGCGTGCCTCCCGCCAAAGTTCAGCCAATTCTCCACGCAGATACGGATAGCGGATTCTATGCGGGCTGTACAGGTACCACGAGAACGACGCCCCTCGCGGACAACCTCGCGGCTCAAAGTCCGGCATGTCTGGCGATGTCTCCGGATAATCGTGCACCTGATTTTCCCACGCTACCAGCCCATTCTTAACGTAGATATTCCAACTGCAGGAACCCGTACAATTTACACCGTGCGTCGAGCGAACGCACTTATCGAACGACCAGCGGTCGCGGTACATGGTCTCCCAATCGCGCCCGCCAAGGTTTATCTGCTGATGTTCGCCGCGTTCGAGGGGGCTTAGGTATTTGAGCTTCTTTAAGATGTTGCCCACGCTATCACTCTCCTTTTGTGCGTGATTCTAACAAAAAATTTCTTCAGCGAAAGTGATTAATATCACTGCCAAAGATTTTTATCGCCCGCTTATAATCCTCTGTGACGCTTGCCGACTTTAAAAGCAAAAGATTTTTCAGCTCATTGAAGGTTTTTAATCAACTGTCAACGAATATCCCGAACGTTTGATAGAACGTATGCTTTTGATAAAGATTCAGGAGGTTGATACCAATGATTTCAAGTACCGATTTCAGAACGGGCTTAACGATTGAGATTGACGGCGCGGCGTGGCAGGTCGTCGAGTTCCAGCACGTCAAGCCCGGCAAAGGCGCGGCGTTTGTGCGCACGAAGATTAAGAACGTCGAGACTGGAGCCGTCGTCGAACGCACCTTTAACCCGAACGAGAAGATGCCGCCCGCCCGCCTCGATACCAGCAAAATGCAATTCCTCTACGAAGCCGACGGACAATATACTTTCATGGACGTTGAGACTTACGAACAGATTGAGCTTAACAAAGAGCAACTCGGCAACGCTCTTAATTACCTTATGGAGAACATGGAAGTTAATCTGCAGACGTTCAAGGGACGCATTATCGGAATCAATCTGCCAAACAGCGTCGAACTCAAAGTCACCGAGTGCGAACCTGCCGTTAAGGGCAACACGGCAACTGGCGCGACGAAAAATGCCACGCTTGAGACGGGCTACGTCGTCCGCGTGCCGCTGTTCATCAATGAAGGCGACGTTCTTAGAATCGACACGCGCACTGGCTCTTACATTGAACGCGCTTAAAGATATTTTTGGATGTAGCAACGCGCTAACTGTTTTCCCGCTTTCAAAGCGGGTTTTTTTTGCAAAGGAGAACACATGAAACGAATTTATTCACTGGACGTGCTAAGGGGGCTGGCAATCTTTATCATGGTCTTCGTCGACGCGCCGCCCGGAGGAATTGCTTACCCGATATTCATTCACGCGCCGTGGGAGGGTCTGACCTTTGCGGACTTCGCCTTCCCTGGCTTCGTCTTCACAATGGGATTGTCGGCGGCGGTGTCTCTGGCGCGTCGCAACCCTTCCACTAAAAGAATCCTTAAGCGGGCGGCTATCCTGTTCGCAATCGGTATCGTATTCAACATGTTGCCATCAATCTTTGCCTGGCTGATTCTCGACGACTTCACGGGCGCAAACCTTTACGCGGGAACGATTGAACACCTGCGTTTCTTCGGAATACTTCAGCGGCTGGCGTTGACTTATGCCTTTGGACTTTTACTGGCGCGGGCAATATGCAACGACCTAGGAATTTTATTCGCGGCGTTCATGTTGCTAATCGTCTCGTCTTTGGGCTTTCACGTCTACGCGCCCGATAATCCCTTTGACCAAGCGCACAACATAAGCCGAGCCGTCGATTTAATCTTCCCTGGCGCGAATCATATCTATTGGCCGACGCATGACACCGAAGGGCTTTACGGTACGATTGCAAGTACGGCATCTTTCCTGTTTGGGTTCTTAGCGGGTAAAGTTCTTCTCGACCGTGCGGCGTTGCGTGATAAACTTTTCCTGCTCGGCGCGGCGGGCGGGATTCTTCTTATCGTGGGCGGCATATGGAGTTCGTTTGACATCATTGCGAAAGAAATCTGGACGGCTCCCTTTGCGCTGATAACTTCGGGCGTTGAAGTCTTCTTGCTCGTCGCCCTGATAAAATTCCTAGACGCTCGCCCGAATTCAAAAAGATTCTTCCATCCGCTCGCCGCAGTCGGTATGAACCCGCTGTTCTTCTTCCTGCTACCAAATATCGTACTGATTTTTATTAGTTCTTTCCCGTCGCCCGCCGAAGGCATGGATCTTTACGTTTGGTTTTTTATAAGCACGTTCAGCCACTTGATAACGCCGGAGTTCGGTTCGATGATATTCTGCCTGCTGTGGTGTGTGCTGTGGTTGCCAATCGCCCAGATTCTCTATAAAATGAAAGTCACGATAAAGATTTAGGAGGTGGCTTTGATGATTGAAGACGAGGAATTCATACGCGGCAACGTACCTATGACTAAACGCGAGGTCAGGGCGTTGACTCTGGCGGAGGCGCGGCTTGATTCTGATTCAATCGTTGTGGACGTGGGCGCGGGCACTGGTTCCATTACGGTTGAGGCGGCGTTGATTGCTAAGCGCGGGAAAGTTTTTGCCGTCGAACGCAAAGCCGAGGCAGTCGAGCTTATCCGCCGCAACGTCGAAAAATTTTCCGTGGCGAACGTCGAGATAATTTGCGCGGAGGCTCCAGATGGCCTGAAGAACTTGCCCGAACTGGACGCGGCGATTATCGGCGGCTCCGGCGGGAACACGGATAGAATCCTTGACGCGCTCAACGCTAAGTTAAAGGTCGGCGGGCGGGTCGTCGTCAACGCGATAACAATTCAAACGTCGGCGGGCGCGTTGGAATATTTCAGGCATCACAACTGGACTTACGAGGCGTTCCAAGTTCAAATCACTCGCCTGAAGAAAATCCGAGCGTATGACATGTGCCAAGCGTTGAATCCCGTTTGGATTATCAGCGCACAGAAGACTTAAGGAGATGATGTTTATGTTCATGAAAAAACCAATGGAGATTGAAGAACGCAGCATGGAGATAATCGCGCCGCATTTGGCAGGGCTAACACTAAGCGACGACGAACGCAAGATTTATTCGCGAATCATTCATGCGTCGGGCGACGTGGGCTACGCTCCGATAATCAAAATTCATCCGCAAGCAGTCGAGACGACTAAGGCGGCAATCATGCGCGGGGCGAACGTCTTTACTGATGTTGAAATGGTCAAGCGCGGGATAAGCCTTCGGACGCTCACAAAGTTTGGCGGCGAAATCTTTTGCAAGGTCGCTGATGATGACGTTATCGAACGCGCTAAGGCGGAGGGCATTACTCGTTCAATGGCGGCAATGAGGATTTTGGGTAAAAGATTGGCTGAACAGATTGTCGCCATTGGCAATGCCCCGACTGCGCTCTTTGAAGTCTTGCGGCTCGTGCGTGAAGAAAATATCCGCCCTGCTGTGATAATCGGAGTGCCGGTCGGGTTCGTCGGTGCCGCTGAGGCTAAAGCTCAACTCGCCGCGCAAGACGTTCCGTTTATCACGGTCGCGGGCAGTAAAGGCGGCTCGTCAATCGCGGTCGCGGCTCTCAATGCGATTCTTTATATCTTGGACAGTTCACGCGGTTTTAACGAAAAATAAGGAGTGATTCATAATGTTGATTGATAACGAAGATAAAAACTTGGTCGAGAAAAAACTTTCAAGCGAACCGGTCTTTGACGGCGTGTTGCTTCACGTGCGCCGGGACGAAGTCGAGTTGCCTAACGGTAATAAAGCCGTGCGCGAGTGGATTGAACACCCTGGAGCCTCGGCGGTGATTCCTCTCCTGCCCGACAATCAGATTATCCTCGTGCGGCAATTCCGCTACCCCGTCGGCAAAGTTACCTTGGAAGTACCCGCCGGAAAGCTCGATAAGGTCGGCGAAGACCCAATCGAATGCGCCAAACGCGAACTTTCAGAGGAGACAGGTTACACTGCGGGCAAATATTGGAAACTCACGACGATTGCCACGACTGTTGGCTTTACAAACGAATACATTCACCTGTACGCCGCAACGGACTTGACGCCCGGCAAGATTCATCCCGATTCAGACGAATTTATTAACGTCGTCAAGATTCCGCTGACTGCCGCCTTGCAAATGGTCGAGTCTGGAAAGATTTTCGATGCAAAATCAGCCGTGTCCATTCTCCTTTTGGCTAAGCAGGTGTTTCACAAAAAATGATGGCGCGTAAACTTCTAAGCAACAAAATCGTGCGGCGCGTGCTTGAGGTCATCGGGCTGTTCGTGCTGATTGGGCTTGTCGGGAAAGTCCTTCCAACTCTGGCGGGCGTGGTGCTCTGTCTTGTATTGCTCGGCGGCTATTACGGCGTGATTTATCGTTCACTTAAGCTTAGCAAGGTAAATTTTCGCGACGAGCTACTTGACGACTTGCCGAGGATTTTATTTGTGGCGGCTCTCAGCGTCGGCTTTATGATATTCATGGTGAGTTCACAGCAGACGATTTACATTTGGGATTCGCTTGAGACGTGGGAGCCAACGATTGACTGCGACGAGGTGACTTTCAGCGACCCGCACCAAGCCCTAAAGAATTTGCGCGGCTCAATAAATCATTCGGACTACAATAACTTTCTGCCGATGCTTATGGCGTTACCAATGCATATTTTCGGCAAAAGCTTCCTCTGCTACGCGCTGTATGTTTGGCTGATGTTTGCACTGCCTGCGGTGTTCATTGCGGCGGCGACCCTCAAGCACTATGCAAACGTCCAACTTCCCTGTTCGGCGATTATGGCAATTCTGCTGTCGTTCCCCGTGTTTGAAGTGCCATTGCTTGTCGGTTATGCGAACGTCTCAATCCTTTTGCCCGCCGCCATAATCCTAGCATTGCTCCTCAGCTTAGACGAATCAAATATTCAACGCGAACCGCTAATCTTAATTGCCGTGCTTTGTATCTTCGCAGTATTCCAGGCGAGGACGGCGGCTTACATGATTTTAGGCGAATTCTTCGGCTATGCGGTCTACGTGCTGTTATCGGGCGGCAATTTGCTTAGATTATGTCAAAGAATGTTCTTCATCGCGGCTTATGGGGCATTGATAGCCTTGCCGCTGTTCTTTACGTTCTTCAAACGCGCATTGACTTACAATATCGGCGCGGCGTACTCGGCTTATCAACGCGGAATGGACTTTTCGGAACGATTATTGAACCACGCAGAGTTCCTCGGCTTTCTAATCTACGCAATTTTTATTGTCGGGGTGCTCGTCAGTCTCCGCAATAAAAAGCTCCTGCCGCTTGCCGCGTGTTTTTTGACGTGGACGATAACTTCAGTGTGGTTAATCTGCCGAATTCAACTTATGGGCTGGCAACACTACTGCATAATGATTCCACCGTTCGCCTTTGCTATCGTGCTGTTGATTGATTTCGCTCTGTCGAAGAAAAAATCCGTCGGCGCGGCTTTGATTGCTATCCTAGCATTCAACTGCCTG
>JAFQZB010000328.1 GCA_017406175.1 Selenomonadaceae bacterium
CTGCGCCAAGGAAAAATTTCCGAGGCTTTGAAACTCGTTTTGGAGTACACGCCGTTTCCAGGTTCGGTCTGCGGAACGCTTTGCCCAAATCCTTGCATGGAAGGTTGCACGCGCTCAACTATTGACGAGGCGATTAAAATTGGCGAACTCGGTTTGCAATCGGCTTACGTCGAAGTTACCCCGCCGAAAATTTCAAATGGCAAGCAAGTCGGCATAATCGGCGGCGGTGTCGCGGGATTGTCGGCGGCTTGGCAACTTGCAAGGCTCGGTCACTCCGTCACGGTCTACGACGATGCAAATCAAATCGGCGGCAAGCTCGCTCAAGTTATCCCACATTCTCGCATTCCTCAAGAACTTTTGCAAGCTGAACTCAATCGTATTGAAAAAATCGGCGTCAAGTTTGTGACGGGTTGCAAAGTCGATGCCGCGAAATTCAATCAGATCTGCGAGGAAAGCGACGCCGTTTTAGTTGCAGTCGGCGGACACAAGGCGCGTTATTTTCAATGGGAGGGCGCGGAGCTTTTAACTTTCGGCGTTGAGTTTTTGAAAGCAATCAATCGCGGCGAAAAACCTCACGTCGGCAAAAATGTCGTTGTAATCGGCGGCGGCAATTCCGGTATGGACGTTGCCACTTCCGCTTACGAACAAGGCGCGGGAAGTGTCGTTGTTGTCGATGTCGTTAAGCCAGCTGCGTTCGCAAAAGAAATTCGGCGGCTTGAAGACTTTGGCGGCAAAATCGTCTGGCCGTTCGTCACAAAAAAAATCACCACCGAAAGCATTTTTTCCGACGACGGCAGATTCATTACGGCTGACCAAGTTATTGTTTCAATCGGCGAAGCTCCCGTGCTTGACTTCTTGCCCGAAGTAAAAAAATTTCGCGATTGGCTCGTGCCCGACGCCGAGAAAAAAATTTTGCCGAAAGTTTTTGCGGCGGGCGACGTGATTAAGCCAGGCAGGCTGACCGACGCAATCGGCGACGCGCGACGGACTGCTCTCATGATGAATCAATTCTTGCGCGGCGAAAAAATTTCTCCGTTGCCCGCGAAAAAAATTGTTCCCGCCGAAAATCTCTCCAAAAAATTTTTCGAGAAGTGTCATCATTGCGACTTGCCCGACCCCATGCACGAACACTTGCGTTGCGTTTCCTGCGGCACGTGTCGCGACTGCAAAATTTGTCTGAACTCTTGCCCCGAAAAAGCAATCAGCCGCATTGAACTTTCCGACGGCTCTTGGCAATATGTCAGCGACGAATCAAAATGCATCGGTTGCGGAATTTGCGCCGGCGTTTGTCCCTGCGGCGTCTGGAATATTCGCGACAATCCAAAAAAAATTTCCATGTATAGAACTTATGACGCAGGGTGATAGCATTGAAAGGAAAATTGATATTGCAAGACGGCACGACCTTTCGCGGGCAACTGTTTGGTGGCTCCAGTGTCACAGCTGAAGGCGAAGTCGTCTTTAACACGGGTATGACTGGCTATCAGGAAATTTTAACCGACCCGTCCTATTGCAAACAAATCGTCACGCTGACTTATCCTTTAATCGGCAACTACGGCACGGCTAAGCAATTCAATCAGAGCCGCAAAAGTTTTGTCAGCGGACTCGTTATCGGCGAACTTTGCGAAAAGCCGTCAAGTTCTTCTATGGAAAAAACTTTGCAGGAATTTTTAATGGCTGAAAAAATTCCTTGCCTTTATAACGTGGACACTCGCGCACTTACGAAAAAAATTCGCCTAGCTGGCACTATGAAAGGCGTTATCGTCAGCGAATACACTTCGCAAAACACAATCAACGAGATGATGGCTCTGCCCATTCGCAAAAACGTCGTTGACATGGTTACTACTCCTGTAATTTACACACTCGACGCCGGTAAAAATCCATTTGACGTTGTAGCTATGGACTTTGGTATCAAGCGCAACATTCTGGACACCTTGCGCAAACTTAATTGCCGCGTGACGGTCGTGCCCGCAAAAACTTCTGCTGAAAAAATTCTCGCACTCAAGCCCGACGGTATTTTCCTTTCAAACGGTCCTGGCGACCCCAAAGACCTTCCTACCGTCATTAACGAAGTCAAAAAACTTTTGGACAAGCGTCCGATTTTCGGTATTTGTCTTGGTCATCAAATTTTAGCATTGGCAATGGGTGCAAATACTTACAAGCTCAAATTCGGACATCGCGGGGCAAATCACCCTGTTAAAGACTTGCGAACTGGAAAAGTTGCGATTACGTCACAAAATCATGGTTACGCTGTCGAAGAAAAATCTTTGGCGGGCTTACCTCTTGAAGTTACTCACATTTCTCTTAACGACGGAACGATTGAGGGCTTGCGACATAAAGTCTTACCGATAATCAGCGTGCAATATCACCCCGAAGCTACGCCAGGTCCCAATGACAGCGTTCGCCTCTTCGTCAATTTCATTGACTCTATGAACC
>JAFQZB010000329.1 GCA_017406175.1 Selenomonadaceae bacterium
TCCCTATAACGCCGATTTCCTACCGCTTCGTATTCATCTGCCGCTTGGAAAAAATTTTTTGGGTCATCTTGCGCCCATTTCGGCAATCTATGCGCATGAAAAATACAACCGCCGCGATGAGCAAACGCTCTTTCTCGATTTATGTACTCTACATGCGAAACAGCTGACTGTTCTTCCATTGCCTCCGTCACATTCTCCAAAATTTTCTCCGCTGTCAACTTTGCTAATCTTTTTCGCTCGCCTGAAAAATCCCATCGCACGCGCTTATCATATTCTCTTGTGAGTTCGTCCATATCATTAAATTCATCAGTTTGCAAAAGCACGTCAGTTCCTCGCAATTTTGGATAAACCATAGTGCGTTGGGACAATGTTGGCAAGCGAAATCCGTTTTTGGTTGCATCTTCGACTCTTTTCGCATGAGTCGGCGCAACAGCGGGCTTAATATTTGGGCGTTTACTGATAATTTTTCCTCCGTTTGCGACAAAGCTATTTCTTTCATTTTCTTCATCCTCCTTTTGTTGTTCAAATTCATTCTGCAATAAATTATCTTGAAAGGAAATGGGAAGATTGACGTACACTGCTATTTCCAGCACTTTTTTGCGGAATTCCGGCGAACCACTTATAATCAGCGGCTTATGTCCCATTGCTTCATCTGCTAACATCAGCGCAATCGATATTGTTGTCAAAGACGCATTTTCCGTAACTTCCAGTCCTCGCTCTGTGTTCCTTATTGAGCCGAATTCGTCGCTCTTGTACAGGAGCGCATTTAGTCCGCCAAGCGCGTTTGATGTCTCCGCCGTCGTTATGCAGTCTCCTACAAATTTATTGTTTTCCTTCCAGTCTTCCAGTGCTCGTCGTGCGCAAAAGAACCTTCACGGTCTATATATTCCACGTGCTTAACTGCTGATATTTTTGTTCCGTTCGGTTTCTTATCCGATTTGAGCCGGAAATGGTACATCGCCATGAAGTTCCTCCTTTCTTTTTCTGATTTTTTACTCAGCCAACCGCAGGTTCAAGGAGCACAGCGACTGGCATATCTTCTCCGCCGCATAAACGGCGTCACTACTTACATTTTGCATTTCACAAAGTGAAATGCGGAAGTGAACATTTTTCGAAATTCTCTTTTTGACGTATGATAGCACATCTGCAAAAAACTGCGTGCACTCATTTTGCACTATTTGAGTGCATTCCGTGACTTTCATTTTTTCTTGTGCTATAGTCCCTGTCGGTGATTCTCTTTGCGTCATTCTCAAATTGAAAATCTTCGAGCTTCTTCTGAGAACTTAATACACTCTCTTGAACCACTCGAAATGCAAATGCAACTTCTTAACGCCATCTCTGACTCTTATAAGCAACTTTGGCACTTCGCTCACTTGCTCTATACTGATGCCGACTTTATTAAAAATTTTGGAGGTAATACATTTATGCGATTATTATCCTTTGATTCCATTCAAAAAAAATTGGATAAGAAAAACGCGGAACTTGCTAAAGTACGCGCACTTCGTAAAAAATTAGCCGACAAGGAAAAAATTATCTCTCTCGACATTGAAAACTTACAGAATCAAAAAGTCGAAGCTATCTTCCTGCAGGTCAAACACCAAATCAAACATGAAAATCTCAATGTTTCTTCTGGCTCCATTCTTCCCTTGCTTGAGGCTTTGCGTAATCATCAACATTCCTCTAACGATACAAACTCGATGGGGAAAGTCGCCAATCAAACAAATAATTCCCTTGCAGACTCGGACAAAAAAACTGAACTTGACTTCGGCGAGAATCTCGACTCCACTTACAAAATCCCTGAA
>JAFQZB010000330.1 GCA_017406175.1 Selenomonadaceae bacterium
GCTGCTTTATCGGATAGACGAGGGCGAATTAATTCTCGTGGCGACTGCTACGGGCACGCACTCCGATATTTTCGGCGAGTAAAATTATCATATATGAGAATTTCCGCTTCAGAACTTCAAAACGCCTTTCGAGGCGATTTTTTTTGCCCATTTTACAAATTCCGTTATTCCGGAAAACGTAAATCAAATGTCCAAATCACCCCTGATTTTTGTATGTGCCGAAAAAACCGCATAACGACGCGATACAAATTCCGCCATGGCGGAAAACGTAATTTGAACCTCCAAATCGCCTTCAAAACTCGTTTCAAAGCTCCAAAACCAGTTTCAAAGCTCCAAAATCAGTTTCAAGGCTCCGAATCACTTTCAAACTAGAAAATTTCTGCTATAATCGGCGCAAGGAGGGATTTTCATCATGAATATAAAAAATTTCGTGGCTCAGTGGCAAAACGTAGACGGCGAACGCGCTAACTATCAAAAATTCTGGCTCACGCTCGTTCGTGACGTGTTCGACATCGATAAACCAGAAAATTTCGTGCAGTTTGAAGTTCCTGTGCAGCTTGAGCATAAAAAATTCATCGATTGCTACTTCCCTGACTCCAAAGTTATCATCGAACAGAAAAATTTCGGCGTAGACCTCGAAAAAACTATCACGCAGTCCGACGGAACTAAATTAACGCCATTTGAACAGGCTAAACGCTATATCATCGGCTTGCCGCTCTCTATGCACCCTAAAAAAATCATCACTTGCAACTTTAAACAGCTTTTTATATACGACATGGAGACTTTGGAGCCGCCGATTAAAATTTTGCTTGAAGATTTGCCCGAAAAGTATCACGTCCTCGACTTCCTCATTGATAAAGACAAAAATAAAGTCCGTATCGAACTTGAATTGAGCTTGAAAGCCGGAGAAATCGTTGCAAAGATTTATGACGCCCTTTTAACTCAATATATCAACCCAAATTCCAAAGAATCGCTCGCTAGTCTCAATAAATTGTGCGTGCGACTGGTTTTTTGCCTCTACGCTGAATCATCTGGCATTTTCGGCAAGCATAAAATCTTCCGCGACTATCTAGAAGGCTCCAGAAACATTCGCCGCGACCTTATCGACCTTTTTAGCGTCCTTAACACCCCGATAACCGACCGCGACCCCTATCTTGATGACAGTTTGAAGAAATTTCCATATGTTAATGGCGGTTTGTTTGAAGGGGCTATCGAAATCCCAAACTTCACGCCCGAAATCAAAGATTTGTTACTTGAGGAGGCGTCTAGCGGCTTTAATTGGAACGGAATCAGCCCAACTATATTTGGCGCGGTCTTTGAATCGACTTTGAACCCCGAAACCCGTCGTTCAGGCGGTATGCACTACACTAGCCTTGAAAATATTCATAAAGTTATCGATGAATTGTTCCTAGATGACCTGCAAGCCGAATTCGCCGCCATTAAGACTAAAAAACAACTCCGCGCCTTCCATGATAAGCTTGCCAATATAAAAATCTTCGACCCTGCCTGCGGTAGTGGCAATTTCCTTACCGAATCTTATCTTAGTCTGCGTCGTATCGAAAATGAACTGCTTAAAAGGCAACTCGGAATCAAAATTCAGTTCGGAGAGCTTGTTAATCCCATTAAAATTTCTATCGCGAACTTCTACGGCATTGAAATTAATGATTTTGCGGTAGCGGTGGCTCAAACTGCACTTTGGATTGCCGAATTGCAGATGATGCAGGAAACTCAAGCCATTATTCACCGCGATTTAAACTTTTTGCCGCTCAAATCCTACGCCAACATTCAAAAGGCTAATGCATTGCTCGTTGATTGGAAGAAATTCGCGCCCGAAGCCAACTACATCATCGGCAATCCGCCCTTTGTCGGCAAAACTTATCAGACTACCACGCAGAAGAACGATTTAATAGCCGTCGACAAGAAATTAAAGCCGCTAGACTACGTGACGGGCTGGTATTTCAAGGCGATTGACTTCATGAAGGGCAATTCGACGCGCACAGCCTTTTTATCGACCAATTCAATCACTCAGGGCGAGCAAGTCGGCTATTTTTGGCAAATGCTCGGCGGGCACATCGATTTTGCGCACAGAACTTTCACTTGGGACAGCGAATCGACCGATAAGGCTCATGTTCATTGCGTTGTTATCGGTTTCAGCGTCGCAGACAATCCTAAACCTAAAAAACTCTTCTTTGACAAGCAAACTTTCATTATCGCCAAGAACATCAATGGCTATCTCATGGATTTTGATAATATTTATGTTGAGAAACGCGCATTGCCTCTATTTGATTACGTTCAGCGTATGTTTTTTGGAAATATGGCATGTGACGGAGGAAATTTAATCTTGACGCCAGAAGAACGCGACGAGTTCATAAAAAAAGAGCCTCTATCGGCTAAATTTATTCGCATGATATTAGGAGCGGAAGAATTTATCAATGGCAAGCTTAGATATTGTCTTTGGTTAGTAGATGCGACGCCAGCCGAGCTTCGCAAGATGAAATTGGTTTATGAACGTGTCAAAGCGTGCAAAGAATGGAGAAGTTCTCAAAAACCGACGGGCGACGCCTATAAATTAAGAGATACGCCGCATTTATTCAGACCTTGCAAGCAATTTCCCGATTCAAATTATATTTTTGTACCGCAAGTTAGTTCTGAACGTCGAAAATATATTCCAATGGGCTTTATGCCGCCAGAAATTATTTGTTTAGCCCCAAATTATATGATTCCGAATGCAACGCTGTATGATTTTGGAATATTAACGAGTTCAATCCATATGGGCTGGATGAGGACGGTTGCAGGGCGATTAAAGAGTGATTACAGGTATTCAGCGACGATAGTGTACAACAATTTCATCTGGGCGGCGGCAAAAGCAGAGCAAAAGGAGCGAATCGAGGCTACGGCAGGGAAAATTTTAGAAATCCGCGCGAAATATCCTGATTCGACTTTAGCAGACCTGTACGACGAACTGACAATGCCGGCAGATTTACGACGTGCGCACCGGCAAAACGATTTAGCGGTCGCGAAATTGTATGGCTTCGAGGAAATAATCGACGACGAGGGGCAAATTGTCCGCGAATTACTCCGCCGCTACGCCGAACTAACAAAATCGCCCGAAAAATGATATTCAGCCCCGCGAGCGTATGAATTCGAGGAAATCATCAACGACGAGGGGCAAATCGTCCGCGAATTACTCCGCCGCTACGCTGAGCTGACAAAATCGCCCGAAAAATGATTTTCAGCCCCGCGAGCGATGATTTATCCCGACGCGTTGACAAAAATTTGATTGTGTGATAGATTTTCGACTGCCGAATAACAAGAATTGAATAAGGATAGTAGTTCTAAGGATTTCACCGAAACGAATGACCCCCGCGCAGAAGGGTGAACTGCACGGGGGCTTCGTTTTTGCCTAATCGTCGGGTGAAACGATTAATCTGGGACAATAAGATTGAAATCCTGCCGTCTAGCGTTTCTTGTTGCGGATGTAGTCGAGGATTAGACCACCGATAAGGGTTCCGAATGCTCCTGCGACCACAGTCACGCCGAATTGAATAAGGATCTCCATGATTTCACCTCCCTCCTTAAGCGTTACCGCCTTTAGAGGAACGGCATTGGCAAAAATCATAACACAGGGCAAAATTTTTATCAACGAGGCTTAGATTGACAAAAAATTGATTGTGTGATAGATTTTCGGGCGGTTAAAGGAATCGACTCTAACACGGCAACACAAACGAGCCCCCGCGCAGCGTGAGGAACTGCACGGGGGTTTCGTCGTGCCATAACCGGTTGAGGACTCCGATTAGAGGGCGGGAATAGGGTTAACGACGCCTGCTACGGTTTCCGAACAAGTGGTCGTAAATGAACCTGCCAATAATCTGTGCAAGGACATTTGCCGCCCAATTAAGAATCGACTCAATCACAGCAACCACCTCCTCTCTGAAGAAGTTCTGCTGAAGTTCGAGGAGTTGTAGCATCGGCGAAAATATATCACACGCCCAAATTTTTATCAACGAGGCTTAGATTGACAGAATAAACCCCCGCGTAGCGTGATGAACTACACGGGGGCTTCGTTTTGCCTGATAAAATCATTTTCTCATGTGGATATTGACGAAATCTCTAATTTCGGCGAAGGAGTCGACGCTTTCTTGAAGTTCGGGAAGGAGAACCGCGAAATCGTGCGGCATACCCTGATAAACCGACAACGTGACGTTCAATTCATCAGCGGTCGCCTTCTTTAAAAGCTCAATGCCATCATCGACGAACATTTCATAACCGCCGATTTGAATCAACATGGGCGGCAAATCTTTTAAATCAGCGTAAATGGGAGAGAGTCGCGGGTCATTCAAAGGAATTTTTCCGGCGTAAATGGGATTGAAGACAGCGTTATACATTTTCGGATTATTTTTGCCGAGAACCAAATCGCGATTAGCATTTTCCGTTCGCGAAGGCAAAGTTATTTCAAAAGTCGTCCGCGGTGAGACTAAAATCAACATGGCGGGTTGCGGCAAGGCGTTTTGCTTCAGATAAAGTGATAATGCCAAAGCGAGATTGCCGCCCGCCGAATCGCCGATGACGATAATATTTTCAGGCTTAATGTTGCGCTTCAAAAGTTCCAGATAAGCTCTTGCGGCGTCGTCTAGGGCAGCGGGATAGAGGTGTTCGGGGGCAACGCGATAGTCGACCATGTAAACTTCCTTAGCGTCCGTGATGACGGCTTGCTTAACCGCCAAATCACGATACCAATCACTCAAATGACCGACATAGCCGCCGCCGTGCAGTTGTAAGACTACACGCTTAGAACGCTTATGCTTAGGGTTGGCAAGGCGTTCGACTTGAGCCTCGCCGACGGTGAACTTTTCGTAAGTCCACTTATCCGGCGCGGTAAAGAAATGCGGATTCGACTTGTGGAACTTATCCATCTCCTGCGCGATGTAAATCTGTTTGGCGGCGTTCTCGAAGGCTTTGCCCGATGCAGGAAGTTCCCACGCCGGAGCCGCAAAGCTCGTACCAGTCAGCAGGCTAAAGCTAAGTACGCCCGCCGCAATCATTTTACCAATTTTCATCGTTTATCCTCCTTAATCAGCCGTTATAGCCGAGTTCTTTAGCTTTTGCGAAGTCTGCTTGCGCTTTTTCGTTGTCACCGAGTGCTTGATAATATTTGCCGCGCCAATAATAAGCTTTTGCGTCATTCGGTCTAAGCTGAATATATTTTGTCTTATCTGCAATGGCTTTGTCATATTGTTTCAAATTACTATAGGCAATGCTACGATTGTTGTACGCCAAAGCATAATTCGGATTGAGTTCGATAGCTTTCGTATAGTCTTGAATGGCTCGCTCTTTTTGTCCTAAAATATAATAAGCATATCCGCAATTGTTATACGCTTCATAATCATTCGGATTGAGTTCGATAGCTTTCGTGTAATCTTGAATGGCTCGCTCTTTTTGTCCTAAATTATAATAAACATTGCCTCTATTGAAGTACGCATTTGCATGATTCGAATTGAGTTCGATAGCCTTCGTGTAATCTTGAATGGCTCGTTCCTTTTGTCCTAAATTATCATAAGCATTGCCGCGATTGTTATACGCCTCTGCTAAATTCGGATGGAGTTTGATAGCTTTCGTGTAGTCTTGAATGGCTCGCTCTTTTTGTCCTAAATCATAATAAGTATTGCCGCGATTGTAGTACGCTAAGGCAAAATTCGGATTTAGTTCGAGAGCCTTGTTGTAATCTTGAATAGCTCGTTCGTATTGTCCTAAATAATCATAAGCCATACCGCGATTGTTGTACGGCCAAGACCAATCGGGTTTAAGTTCGATAGCCTCTGTATTAAGTTTAATTGAGCCTTGATAATCTTTAGCGTAGTAAAGTTTCAAAGCCTCTTCAAACTTCTGGTTAGCCAAAAAATCGCGGTCGACTTGCTCCATTTGCTTAATAATGCGGTCTTTATCGGCTTGAGACGTGGCGCGTTTGTATTGTTCCTTCAAATCCTCGAATTCCTTATCGTTTTTGGCGATAGCGTCCTGCAAGCTGTCGTTCTGCTGAATGATTGTAACTTTTTCTTTGTCGTCGCGCTTTAGCCAGTCATAAATGCCGTTTGGGTCGATACTTGCCTTTAGTTTAGCGACAACAACAACAGCCGTCGTGCGTTCAGTGATTTTTTGGGTGATTGTTTCGTACTGAACGTCAGAAATCTCAATAATGTTGTTGGTGACGGCGGAAATTGCGTCATCAACCAATTCTGAAGCTACGGAACGAGATTCAGCCTTCAAATACATGCCGGCTTGTTTCTGCGCGTCGAGTTTTGCGCGTTCGAGTGCACGTTCTTTAACTTTAGGCATGGTAGTGAACTCGCCCATCTCGCATTCGCCGTAACCGTCGAAAATTTTGACAGCTGCACCGACAATCGCGGCACTTAGTACGAAAATCACGATTAGAACCGCCATTAAGGCTCGTCGAACAAATTTTTTCATGATAACCCCTCCTAGACGAAGATTTTCTGCGTATGAAGCAAATTTCCTGCGCGGCAATAATATTGTATTCATATGCCAGAACGCTTGCATAGTCTAACATCTATGTTATAATGCGTTTCGTTATTGAAAGTAATTCACAGGAGGCAATCAATCATGAAGATAGGAATAGTTGGATACGGAAACCTCGGACGCGGCGTTGAATGCGCCATCAAAGATAATCCCGATACTGAGCTCGTAGCGGTCTTCACGCGTCGCGACCCCGCTAAAGTCAAGATTCAGACAGCTGGCGTACCCGTTCTCAACGTGGCGGACGCTAAAGACTGGGTCGGCAAGATTGATGTAATGATTCTTTGCGGCGGCTCGGCTACCGACCTTCCCACGCAAACGCCCGAATACGCTAAGCTCTTCAACGTCGTGGACAGCTTTGACACCCACGCCAAGATTCCCCAACACTTTGCAAACGTCGATGCGGCGGCTAAGGCTTCAGGTCATGTGGCGGTTATCTCGGTCGGTTGGGATCCCGGTCTGTTCAGTCTCGCCCGCGCCTATGCAAATGCGATTCTTCCCGACGGCAAGGATTACACCTTCTGGGGTAAGGGCGTCAGCCAAGGTCATTCTGATGCTATCCGCCGCGTGAAGGGCGTTAAGAATGCTAAGCAGTACACCGTTCCGATTGATAGTGCATTGGAAGCCGTTCGCAGTGGACAAAATCCCGAACTCACCACGCGCCAAAGACATCTGCGCGAATGCTATGTTGTCCTTGAGGAAGGAGCCGACGCCGCAGAGGTCGAGAACGCAATTAAGACTATGCCGAACTACTTTGCGGACTATGATACGGTCGTCAACTTCATCAGCGAAGAAGAACTCCTTACCAAACACGCGGGACTTGCTCACGGCGGCTTCGTGATTCGTTCCGGCAAGACTGGCATGGACAAGGAGAACAGCCATATCATCGAATTCAATCTCAAGCTCGACTCCAATCCCGAATTCACGACGAGTGTTTTAGTTGCATATGCCCGCGCCGCTTATCGGCTTAATCAGGAAGGCAACAACGGTTGCAAGACTGTCTTTGACATTGCGCCCGCGTACCTCTCCGCCCAGAGCAATGAAGACCTCCGCGCACACATGCTTTAAGACGATTTGCTTAGAATAAAACACGCCGCTTAATCTCCATTACGGGGACGAGGCGGCGTTATTGCTTTTCATAGAGAAATTTTTTATAATCGCGCTGTTAGTTCAGAAGAAAGGAGCTTGCTCAATGACACTCGAACCGCCGCAACCGCCGACGGCACCCGCGCCCGCCATTAGACCGACGCCACCGAAGCCGCCACGCATTGACAGAACTCCTTTTGCTAATGACGCGCAAGCCGCTGACGATTCCCCCGAAACTCAAGCCCGCGACGCCGTAGCGAACGGGTCGGGAGCTTTGACTAAACGCACTGTCGAACGCGCTGACGATGAGCAATCGCCGCCCGCCAATCAAACAGTCACAGTCATTCCCCCAGACGCGCCATTAGTCGGCGACACGCAATCGGACTACGACAAAGGCAAAGACGTTTTGCGGGAATTCCGAGACCTTGACGCCCGCGAAGCTCAAAACTCGGACAATCCCCCCGTGCAGACCTCAACCGAACAACCGCGGCAAGTCATCCCTAAGCTAAACTATCACGAGGGGCACAGCGGAGCTTATTGGATACTCACGATAATAATTGTGGCAGTCGCGGCGTTCGTCGTCGCTAAGAACTTCCTTTTCACGGACAAGCCACAGCTCACCAAGTCGCAACTGTTTGACGGCTCGACAGACAGACTAAAAGCGGCGGCAGACAAGGTCAAACCCGTCAAACCGCCGCCAGCAAAGCCCGCCCGCCCCCTAAAGGACGACGACAAGGGCAAGCATTTCGAAGTTCGCGTTTAGTGCAAGAACGCCTGAATACGTTGGGCAAGCTCTTTCTCGAAATTGACGGGATTGCGCGTTTGAATAAGAACAACCCCAGGGCCTCTGAACCGGCAAACGACTCCTTCACCAGACGTGAAGCTCGAAATCCAGCCGTTGGAGGCTCTTTCCATTTCGTAATTCATGTAATCGGGCCAGGCGACTAAGTGCCCGTTGTCGATTATGACTTCTTCCCTGTCGTCAAGGTTAATCGGGTGAATCACGCCGTAACTTGAAACAAAAATCGTGCCGCGACCCCTAGCATTCAACACGAAGAAGCCTTCGCCGCTTAGGAACCCCTGGAAAAGATTTTGCGCCCGCGTGTCAATGTCAATGCCGTGCGTGCTCGCTAAGAAGCCGTTCTTCTGAATCATTAGCCCGTATGAGCCGTCAAGTTCCACGTCCATTATCCCGCCGATTTGCGAATGCCCGAACAAGACGTTGCCCGCCCCGCGACGCGCCACCAGCTCTTGAAAAAACAAACTCTCGCCCGAAAGAAATTTCCTAGCCAAGCCGCGCAGAAGTCCTCCGTCCATTCTGCCTTCAACGTCAATCGTAGGCGACATTGCAATCATTGCATCGGACTCCGCCTTTATGCTCTCGCCGCGTTCAAGATGACAATCAACCACGGGGAACGCCTCAGGATATAAAATCTCGTACCTCATATAATCACCTCGAAAATTATTAGTAGCCAAACAATCGGTCAAGGAACCCGCGCCAGCCACGCGACACCGACTCCATAGGCTTGCCGCTAAGCAAACTCTTTGCAAGCTCCGTAATACACCGCGACGCCGCCGACTCAGGATTGACAATAAGAAACGGTTCCTGCATTTGCACAGCCTCGCGAACTGTCTTATCTTCGTAAATGTAGCCTAGGCAATCGACCGTAACGCCTAGGAAACTCTTCGTCGTCTGATTAATCTTGTCCGTGACCTCGTAGCACTCTTCCTCTTCGCGAATCCGATTGACGACCAGTTTAATATTGCGGCGTTCGGTGTAGGTGCTGTAGGCTTTTATGACGGCGTAGGCATCGGCAAGGGCAGTCGGTTCAGGCGTCGTGATTAGCAAGACTTCTTCCGCCGCAAGCACGAATTCGATTACATTACGATTCAAGCCCGCGCCCGTGTCGATTATGATAATGTCCGCCATCTCCGAGCAACGACCCAACTTTTTATGCAACTTCCTTTGCGCCAGACGATTGACATTCAATGCCGCTTCAATGCCCGCCACGCCCGAAATATATTTCACGCCCGCCGCGCCGTTCTCGATAACGTCTTCAAGCTGAACATCATCGCTTAGCAAATCGACTAAGCTACGATTCGCCACCGAACCCATTAGCAGATTAACATTCGCCATGCCAATATCCGCGTCAATCAACATGACCCTTTGCCCGGCGAGTTGTAAGCCGATTGCAAGGTTCACCGCCAGATTAGTTTTGCCGACGCCGCCCTTGCCACTGGTTATCGCGATTACTCGTGTCGTCTCCGCCATGTCAAAACGAAGTTCGCCTATCTGCCGAGCTTGCGCCTCTTCGTCGGCTCGTTCCTCAACCAAATCCCGCAGTTTTGATGCTTGGTCAAACATAACTCATACCTCGTCGACTTTTCTCAGCAGAAGATTTGCCAAAACGTCGGAGCTTGCCGGGTCTATGTCGTCGGGGACGCTCTGCCCCGTGGTGATGTATGATAGTGAAAATTTCTTGTCGCGTAGAAGATTTATAATCATGCCGAGGCTAGCCGTCTCGTCGACCTTTGTAAAGATAATTCTATCGGGTTCGACCTTCGCAAACTTGCTCATTATATGTTTGGCGTCGGTGAATTTCGTTGTCGCGCTGATGACTAAATGCTTTTCGATTCGCGGGTTGACTCGCAGGAACTCTTCAAGCTCGCGCATTTGATAATCGTTGTGCTGACTGCGCCCCGCCGTGTCGATTAAGATTAAATCTTTATCGCGGTGCCGTTCGATTGCCGAGGCAAGTTCCGTGGGGTTATAGACGATTTCAAGCGGCAATTCGAGTATGTCCGAATAAGTCTTCAGCTGTTCAACGGCGGAGATTCTGTACGTGTCGGCAGTTATCAAAGCGACGTCCGTTTTTTGCTCCAGAACGAATTTTGCGGCGACCTTAGCAAGCGTTGTGGTCTTGCCGACGCCCGTCGTCCCAAGTAAGGCGGCTATCCTCACGCCATGACGATTGAGCTTGATACCGTCAGAGAATCTCACATGCTCGTTGAGGTAGCGGACTAGCGTTGCGCGTGCGCCGGGCGTGTGAACATCAACCAAAGTTTCTCCGGCGTTCGCTTGAGCCGCCATCTCGCTTAAGGTGTCGTCGTCGACCTCCTGCAACTTCAAAGCCTCGTGCAAGGATAGTGTGCCTTTCTTCGGCTCGCGTCCTAGGATTTCGGCAAGCAGGACTTTCATTTGCGCGATTTCTTCTTCGAGTTGCTTTAGCTTCTCTTCGTTCGGCGAAGTTGATTCGGCTTGCAAGACTGTAGGTTGAGTTTGGGCTTGTTGCAAACGGATTTGTTCTGCCGCCTGCGCCTGTGCTTGAGCGATTGCCGCCTGTTGCATCATCTGCATTTGATTGAACTGCGCCATTATCATCGCTTGCGTCTGCGCCATTTGCTCTTCCGTGAAGACTGTTTGTTGTGTCTTAGGTTCTTCGGGTTGGGGCGTCTCTTCCGCTGGTTTAGGTTGTTCTACGGGTTGAGGCGTCTCTTCTACTGGTTTAGATTGCTCTTCGGTTTGAGGCGTCTCTTCTACGGGTTTAGGTTGTTCTTCGGTTTGAGGCGTCTCCTCTGTTGGTTTAGGTTCCTCGACGGGTTGAGCTGTCTCCTCTGCTGGTTTAGGTTCCTCGACGGGTTGAGTTGTCTCCTCTGCTGGTTTAGGTTCCTCGACGGGTTGAGCTGTCTCCTCTGCTGGTTTAGGTTCCTCGACAGGCGTATCAAATTGCGTTGCCTGTTCAGCGTTCGCGATGCCCTGCGCGGTGCCGTCGGTCTTGTATCGTGTTACAACGGTCGGGTGCTGAAGGTTCGTTGGCTCGGTCTTCTTCGGCAGAGAGCTTTCCTCGACTGCTGCGGTGATTTCCACGACCTCGCGGCTGCCGATTCCGAGAAGTCCGCCTTCCTTGTACTTTTTGCTGTGCAATATGACTGCCTCGTCGCCGAGTTCGGCTTTCATTGCCTCCATAGCGTCTTTCATATTGCCCGCCTTAAAAACTTTTATCTGCAAACAGAATCACCACCATTTATTTTGCCGAAATTATATCAGAAAAAATTTCCCTAGCAAAGAAAAAATCAACGACTAATCAGCGGCGCAAGGTTCAGTTCCTCCAAAAGCTCATTGGTCTGCAGGACGCTTTTTTGATTCTCTAAGGCAAACGATATGACCGCGTCCCACTCGTCGCGCACGTATAATTTTTCATGCCCCGCGTAGTACAGGAGGTAATCGGTCTCCTTGGGCGTGAGCTTCATTGCCAGAGCCAACGACAAAACTTTTTCCCGCGAAGGATTCTTCCTGCCGCCGAAGATGTGATGAGCATAAGTCGCGTCCAATTCCGATGCCCTGATGACTTGCGCCTTAGACAAATTCTTTTCCTCAAGCAGGCGGCGCAGATACTCGGCAAGTGTGAAGTCGCGCAAATTGTCTTTGTTGTCGTCGAGAAACTTTTTAACGTCGTCGGCTTGGCTCAGTTCGCGTTCAAGCTCGGTGGTGTCCTTAGTCATTGCATTGCCCTCCAAAATTTTTGTAGAATATTAGCGTAACGTTGATGGAAAGGCAAGGCGAGGTCATGAAGGAAAACGTTGCGGAGTTCCTCAAGTTCCGTTACGAGAAATTAAAGCTAATCAAAAGTTCGGGGCGCGGCGAAGTGTGGCTTTCCCAAAATCGTCAAAGCGGCGACCTCGTGATAATAAAGCGGGTGTGGGCGGTTGGCTTGCCCTATGACTTGTTAAGGCGTTCGGCGTTCACGTTGCCAGCGAAGATTTTCTATTGCGTTGAGGATTCGGAGGAAACTGTCATCGTTGAAGAGTTTATCCAGGGCGAACACTTGCACAGGCTAAACGAGCTGCAAGCACGAGCAATCCTCCTGCAGATGTGTGACGGCCTTAAGGAATTGCACGAGCAGAAAATTATTCATCGAGATATAAAGCCGTCGAACATGATACTGCAGGGCGAACGGATTCGATTGATTGATTTCGACGCGGCTAGGATTTATAAGGACGGCAAGGAGGAGGACACGCAACTTTTAGGCACGAAGGGTTACGCGCCACCCGAACAATACGGGCAGGGGCAGACCGACCCGCGTAGCGATATTTATTCCCTAGGCGTCACCTTTAAAGAATTGCTCGGCTCAAACTGCGGCGGACGCTTGAAAGACATTCTGGACAAGTGCACAGCCTACGACCCGAACGACCGCTTCCAAGACGTTGACGAACTCAAGGACGCACTGACGCTTGAAGACTTCGACGAGCCAGAATTGACGGAAGAAGAGCCGAGCAAATTGGATATGTTCTTCTTTGCGGCAAGGGTGCTGTGGTTCTTGATTCGCAGAGAGTTTCACGCGCCGTTGATTATCCTGACGATAGTAATCTTGTTGCTAGCGACTTCACAGACACTAAACAGCGGCGAAAACTTCCAAGAGGTTCAAACGACCGTCGAAGAGCTTAAGTAGTAAAACAAGGCGGGCTTTTTATTGTCAAAGGGTAAGGCGGCGTTGTATAATCGGCGCAACTTTTGTTAGGAGGTTAGGAATTTGAAAATGAACGGAGCACGAGCTTTACTTGAGAGCTTGAAAAGGGAAGACGTCGATTTGGTGTTCGGCTACCCCGGCGGCGTCGTGCTGAAACTTTACGACGAGATTTATAAGATGAAGTTCCCAAACATCTTGACGGGACATGAGCAAGGCGCGGTTCATGCGGCGGACGGCTATGCACGGGCGAGCGGCAAGGTCGGTGTAGTCATTGCTACGAGCGGACCTGGTGCGGCGAATTTAATCACGGGCATTGCGACGGCTAACATGGATTCAATCCCGCTGGTTTGCATCACAGGACAGGTCGCCAATCACGCAATCGGCAAGGACTCCTTCCAAGAAGTCGACGTTTACGGAATCACCACGCCGATAACTAAGCATAACTACCTAGTTAAGGACGTGCACGACTTGCCCCGCGTGGTTAAGGAAGCGTTCTTCATTGCCAAGACGGGTCGTCCAGGACCTGTGTCGATTGACATTGCTGCCGACGTGTTCAACACCGAATTTGACTTTGAATATCCCGACGCGATTAATCTTCGCGGCTACAGCGGAGAAAATCCCGTGGCTGAAATCGCAGTCGATGAGGCGGTTAAGGCTGTGGAAAGTTGCTCGCGTCCTTTGATATTCGTTGGCGGCGGCGTGACCAGTTCGGAGACTTCAGAGGACTTGCGGAAGATTTTATCTCGGCTAGGCTGTCCTTCGACTTCAACGCTTATGGGCTTAGGTTGCATTGACGCTGACACCGACGGCTTTTTAGGCTTTGCGGGTATGCACGGTTCCTACGGCGCGAACATGGCGATTCAAGCTTGCGACCTGCTGTTATGCATTGGAATGAGGTTTAGCGACAGAGTTACCGGACGCGTTGCCGACTTTGCGCCCAACGCTAAGATTGTGCACTTTGAGCTTGACCCCGCCGAGGTTAATAAGAACGTGCAAGCCGATTTGAAAGTTTTGGGCGACCTGCGGCAATCGTTGCCAATGTTCAGGGAAAGGCTTGACGAGTCGTCGACGAACTTTGCAGAGAAGTTCGCCGCGTGGAAGGCTCAAGCAGTCGCCAAAGGCAACGAGCACCCGTTCAGCTGGCAAGAGGAAGGCGACGCGATTAAACCCGGCGCACTCATCAGCAAGATAAGTAGCATATGCGACGACAATACGATAGCCGTTACGGACGTGGGGCAACATCAAATGTGGGCGGCGCAATTTTTCAAGGCACGCAAGCCGCGACAATTCCTAACGTCTGGCGGGCTGGGCACAATGGGCTTTGGACTGCCAGCGGCTATGGGCGCGAAGCTCGCTTGCCCCGATAAACATGTTGTGCTATTCACGGGCGACGGCTCAATCATGATGAACATTCAAGAACTAGCCACGCTCGCCGACAACGACATTGACGTTAAGATTGTCATCGTGCACAACTTTATCCTCGGCATGGTCGGGCAGTGGCAACGGCTCTTCTACAATCATCACTATTCGGCGTCTGAACTCAAATATAAGCGCGACTTCGTGAAGATTGCCAACGCTATGGGCTTGCGCGGCTACCGACTGACTAAGGCGGCGGAGTTGGACACAGAGCTTGTTGAGATTATGTTTTCTAAGGGCGCGGCTGTCATTGATGTCTACGTCCCCGAAGAAGAAAACGTTATCCCGATGGTGCCGGGCGGCAAGCCTCTTGACCAAATGGTACTGGGCAAATGATTCACGTTGACTTTGCGATAATCGGCGGCTCCGGCACGCTTAGCAGTGACTTCCCGAAGAACTTCGCGGGCGTCGAGGTTCTGGCGGATAATCTCTTCTTCGAGACGCCTTACGGTCGCAGTCCCGCGTTCAGACTGTGTAGCATCGGCGGCAAAGAGTTCCTGACGTGCAAAATGCATGGCTGGCGGAGCGGCGTCACTCGTGCTGATTCTTCGCGGCAAATCTTCTGGACGTTTCGTGAGGCGGGCGTCAAGCGTATTTTCTCGGAAGGCGGCGTTGGGAGTGTCAATCACTTGCTCAATCCCCGCGACTTGATGATTCCCGATGATTACCTTGACTTGTCGACGCGCAAGGACGTTCAACTTGACGGGCGGTATCTTCTGATTATGCGCGATGCTCTCTGTCCTGAATTGCGCGGCAAACTCCTAACGTCGGCAAAGAAATTTTTCACGGGAAGAATCTTCGAGCGCGGGATTTATGCCGTGACGGA
>JAFQZB010000031.1 GCA_017406175.1 Selenomonadaceae bacterium
ATACCAAATCGAATCATCTGTTTTCCTCCGTTAATCAAAGCGCGTCTCCCAAGTCGTTGCCCGTGCCGCCTCAAAACAAAGCTTTATCTGCTCAGCGGTAGTCTTCCCTTCAGATAGCGTTGGCAATTCGTCTTCCGCAAAATATCTCCGCTCCGTCGTCTCTAGGTTCGGAACAAACTCACCGCCCGTCGCCCGGCACAGATAAAAGATTTTCACGATGCCATAGATATACGGCGGGTGATTGTGCTTGTCGCGGTCTTGCACGGCTATGACTTTCTCGACGACGCAATCAAGTCCCGCCTCCTCCTTAGCCTCCTTGACCGTGCTCTCGGCGGGTGAAAGTCCAACTTCACACCAACCGCCCGGCATTGCCCAGCGTCCGTTAGCCTCGCGCACGAGCAAAACTTTATCGTCCTTGAATATCGCCGCCCGCGTGTCGACCTTTGGCGTTTGATACCCGACCTCGTCGCAGAATAAATCCTTGACCTTCGCAAGCGGCAAGTCCGTCCGCCCCGCCAACATTTGAGCCGCAATCTCCCGTATCCTCTCGTAGCGTTCGTGGCAAAATTTATTGTCGCAGTAATACAAGCCCGCCTGCGCTATGCCCTGCAACTCCCGTATAAGTTCAAGCTGTTTATCCACGTTCAAGCCTCCAAAAAAGTTTCGGCAATGCGAATATCTTCGGGCGTCGTGATTTTTATGTTCTGATAGCCGCCCGCCACGACTTTTACCCGAACGCCGAGCCGCTCTACTAAGCTTGAATCGTCCGTGCCCAAAAAGTTTTCCTTAGCCGCCTTGTCGTAAGCCTGCAACAAAATTTCTCGGCGGAAACCTTGCGGCGTCAGCACCGAGACCAATTCAGCCCGCGGCGGAGTGTACCGGACGAACCCTTGCGCGTCGATAACTTTGATTGTGTTCTTTTCGGGAATTGCCGCTATCCCTCCGCCGAATTGTTCTGCCGCGTCGATGACCTCGTTAATCGTCTGCACCGTGACCAGGGGGCGTGCCGCGTCGTGAACTAAAACTATTTGCGCGTCGTCGGGCAGGAGCTTTAAGCCGTTCGCGATAGAATATTGCCGTTCACTACCTCCGAACGTCACTCGCCACGGCTTTAATTCTCGTGAGCCGCGCAGAAGTTTTTCGACCGTTTCGACCTCGTGAGCGGCAACAGCTATGATTAGAAAGTTTATCCTCTCGACCCTAGAGAACGTTTTAAGCGTCCGAAGCAAAATCGGTTCGCCCGCAAGCTCCAGCAAATTTTTATTTACGCCGCCGCCCATACGCTTGCTTGAGCCTGCGGCGGGGAAGACTGCCGTTACCATAATTCCTCCGTTTAAATCAAGCTGTCATCAATGAGCCGCTGAATTCCCGCGATAACTCCCGCTTGGTCATTGCTCGTCGTCTCGAATTTGGCAACCGCTTTCAAGTCGGGATGAGCATTCGCCATAGCAAAGCCATAGCCGACCGCTTGAATCATCTCGTAATCGTTTAGGTAATCGCCGAACGCCGCGCACTCCTCAGGCTTTATGTTCATGACGCGCTGAACGTTCTTAACCGCCACGCCCTTATTAATGCTCGGCGACATAACATCAACCCAATAATCCGAACTCAAGACCACTTGCAACGAGCTATAGAACGGCTCCAGCTTATCATAAATATTTCCCTTTGAATGCCCCGTCTTGTCGTAGAGTGCAACCTTCAACGCCACGTCGTCAACCGTATCGAAGCTATCAACAAAGATTGCGTGCGTGTAGTACTTGAACAGCTCGGCTTGATATTCGGGCGTGTCCTGTGTGCGCAAAATGTAAGCGTCCTTCTTGCCGCAATAGACGCGCAGAATATCTCCAAAGCCCTCGCTCGCCGCCAAAACCTTCCGCGCCGTATCAGAGCCGATTGGACTGCTGAAGACTTCCTCGCCGCGATAAATTACAAGCGTCCCGTTCTCAGCCAGAAATAAAAAATCGTCGCGGTATTTCTCGAACGAACGAATCAGCGAAAAGAATTGCCGACCGCTTGCCGGGGCGAAAATCACATTGCGTTTTTTAAGCTCGGCAATCGTCTCGTCGAAGCCTTCGGGCAATTTATTTTCACTGGTTAGGAGCGTGCCGTCCATGTCGCAAAAAACTATTTTAATCATCGCGTTGCCTCCAAAAGATTTTGCAGATTGTATCACGTGCGAAGTATATTTGCAAAAGAAAACCGCCCCTCGGATTGAAGAGCGGTCTTTTTATTCGAGACTGATAATATCTTACTTGAGTTCTTTAGCAAGTTCCATGATAGCAGGTGCAGAGCCGTCGGAGCCGAGAACCTCTTTAATCTTGTGGGCAACGAGTTCTTTGATGTATGCGCGACCGGGCGAGAGATATTGACGCGGGTCAAAGTGTTCGGGGTGCTGCACGAAGTGTTCACGGATACCAGCAGTCAATGCAAGGCGCAGGTCGGAGTCGATGTTAATCTTGCAGACAGCGGACTTAGCGGCTTTGCGGAGTTGGTTTTCGGGAATGCCAACAGCGTCTTTGAGGTTGCCGCCGTTCTCGTTGATGATTTTAACGTACTTCGGAATAACAGAGCTTGCGCCGTGAAGAACAATCGGGAAACCAGGAATCTTCTTCTCGATTTCGGCGAGGATGTCAAAGCGCAGTTCGGGCGGTTCAAGGACGCCAGTTTCAGGATTGCGGGTGCACTGTTCGGGCGTGAATTTGAATGCGCCGTGGCTGGTGCCGATAGCGATAGCCAAGGAGTCGCAACCGGTTTTCTCGACGAACTCGAAGACTTCTTCGGGTTTGGTGTAGTGGGCTTTGTCGGCGTCAACGGAAACATCATCTTCAACGCCTGCGAGCTGACCAAGTTCCGCCTCGACAACTACGCCATGAGCATGAGCATATTCGACGACCTCTTTGGTCTTCTCAATGTTCTCTGCAAAGGAATAGTGCGAGCCGTCGAACATAACGGACGTAAAGCCGCCGTCGATGCAGGATTTGCAGGTTGCGAAGTCCGGACCGTGGTCGAGGTGCAGGGCAATCGGAATATCGCTGACTTCAAGAGCTGCACGAACGAGATGGACGAGGTACTGATGATTAGCATACTTTCTTGCGCCGGCGGAGCACTGGAGGACAACAGGGGATTGAAGCTCGGCTGCGGCACTGGTGATGCCCTGAACGATTTCCATATTGTTGACGTTGAATGCGCCAATAGCGAAGCCGCCCTCGTAAGCTTTTTGGAACATAGCTTTGGTTGTAATCAATGGCATTTCACATTACCTCCTAAAAATATTTCACAGATTCGCGGGGACTGAACCCCTCCTAAAAAACGCCTGCATTTTAACATATCAACAATCAAAGTTGCAACAATCTAGCCGAAAATTTTTTGACAACTCAACGCCTCAAACTTTTTCACGTCAAGATAATTCACGCCAGCCGCCCTTGCGCAAAGTCCGTCGCGGTCGTCGCGGTCGCCGATATAAAGCACCTCAGCGGGGGCAAGCTCAAGCGTCGTCAAAATTTTTATCAAGCCGTGGGCGTCGGGTTTCATGCAATGAAGTTCATCAGCGGAAAAGCTAGCGTCGGGGAAAAAGTTTATCGCCCGCAACTTTTCGCGGACGGGATTATCCGAGTAAACTATCATCTTCACGCCGCGTAGTTGATGAGCTTTGACGGCGGCAAGAACTTTTTTCCGCACGCAGAGCCAAAGAATTTTCCTAGGACGAACAATCAGCCACGCCCGCAAAATTTCTTCGACACGCCCCGCAGGCATTTGGTATCGCCGAGAAAGCTCCGCAAGCTGTAGTTCGTAAAAATTTTCCTCCGTAGCGCAGAACTGCTCCTCCCTGAGCCGCCGCCAATCACGCAAGATAAAAATTTCCCTCAGCCGCCACGGTCGAAGAAAATAGTAACTCGTCAGCCATAGAGCCATAAGAATTCGCACTAGCCATGACTTAGTAAGCGTGCCGTCGAAGTCGAGAACCCAAGCTTTGTAGTCTTTGAAAATCTTTAAACCTCCGTCAGGAACGCGGCGTAACCTTTCTTCGTCTCGTAGATGTCAATCTTGCTAGTTGCCTCCCAGGGCGCGTGCATACTCAGAACCGCAACGCCGCTATCGATAACTTCCATGCCGTACTTAGCCATCATGTGAGCAATCGTGCCGCCGCCGCCCAGGTCGACCTTGCCCAGCTCGCTGAACTGATACTTGACGTTGTGTTTATCGAGGATTGCGCGAAGCTTGCCGACGTATTCCGCGTTAGCATCGCTTGAACCACTCTTGCCACGCGAACCAGTGAATTTGTTAAAGACCATGCCTTTGCCGAGGTAGGCGACGTTCTTTTTCTCGTAAGCCGAAGCGTACAAAGCGTCGAAGGCACTGGACACGTCCGAACTAAGCATGAAAGAATTCCTAAGCGCACGACGAACCCCAAGCTCCGAGTATTGCCCGCAAGCGTTCATGACTTCGGCAAGGGTATTCTCCAGGAAGAACGACTGCATACCCGTCGCGCCGTAGCTGCCAATCTCCTCTTTGTCGACGAGCAAGCAACATGCCGTCTTGCCGAAAGTTTGATTAGCCGCCTCCAACATTGCAATCAACGACGTGTAAGAGCAAACGCGGTCATCTTGTCCATAGCCGAGCACCATACTCCTATCCAAGCCGAGCTCACGAGCCTTGCCCGCCGGTACCAGCGCAAGCTCCGCCGACATGAAGTCTTCTTCCTCAATGTCGTACTTGTCCTTGAGCAACTTGAGGATTCCCTTCTTGATTGATTCCTTGTCGTTCTCTTTAAGCGGGTAGTTGCCGACGAGCACATCGAGCTTTTCGCCCTCAATGACTTTGTCGGCGGTCTTCTTTAATTGCTCCTGCGACAGGTGAATCAGCAAATCCGTCACGCAAAAGACAGGGTCGCCCTCCGCCTCGCCGATTACGACTTCGATAACGCGTCCGTCTTTCTTGGCAACGACGCCATGCATAGCAAGCGGCAACGTCACCCATTGATATTTCTTTATGCCGCCGTAGTAGTGCGTGTCCAGATAAGCAAGCCCGCCGTCCTCGTAAAGCGGATTCTGTTTGAGGTCAAGCCGGCAAGTGTCGATATGTGCGCCCAAAATCTTTAGTCCGTTTTCGAGCGGCTCCGTCCCGATTTGGAAAAGGGCAACTGTCTTCTTCATGCACACGCAATAAACTTTGTCGCCCGCCTTGAGCCGTTGCCCCGACTTAATCACGTCGTCTAAGTTCTTGTAGCCTACAGCCTCCGCCAGCTTAATCGTCTCAACGACGCTCTCACGTTCGGTCTTGCAGCGGCTTATGAAGTCGATATAGCCCGCTGCTAATTTCTCCATAGCCGCCTTGTTTTCATCGGTGTAGGTGCTCCATACGGAAGGTTTCTTGTCCTTGTCTTCAGCCATTTTACGTTTCTCCTTTTCTGTTTGAAGTCTTTTCCACTCGCGCAATCGTTCCCTGAGTTCGGAGACTTGCGCGATAAGTGTCTTATCGTCCATTGATATCCTCGATTATCTTTAAGAAGTCGTCAGCAGTCTCGGCGCGGTTGAACTGATTCCTAAGCTCCGCGCCGCCCGCTAAGCCCTTAGTGTACCACGCGGCATGGGCTCGCATTTCGCAGACGCCGACGCGCTCGCCCTTATAGAAAATAATCTTCTGCAGGTGGCGACGCATGACGGCGGCTCGTTCGGCTATGGTTGGCGGCTCCAGTCGTTCGCCCGTCAAGAAATATTTCAGCAGACGATTTATAAGCCACGGATTGCCCTGCGCGGCTCGACCAATCATCACGCCATCAGCCTTAGTCGTCGCCAAAATCTTATCTAGGCTGTCGAAGTCTCGAACGTCGCCGTTGGCAATGACTGGAACTTTGACGGCGGCTTTGACGCGGGCAATCTCTTCCCAGTTCGCCGCCCCCGAATAGAATTGCTCACGCGTCCTGCCGTGTACCGCTATGAAGTCGACGCCTGCCGCCTCAGCACGCTTTGCAACCTCGACCGCGTTAATCTCATTGCAACCGAGCCGAATCTTTACGCTTATGGGCAAGCTCACGGCTCGTCTTATTGCGGATAAAATCTTTTCTAGCAACGCAGGATTTTTCATGAGTGCGGAGCCTTCCCCGTTCTTGAAAATCTTTGGCGCAGGGCAACCGCAGTTAAAATCAATGACGGCAGTCGAGCCGAGTTCTTCGACGTAAGCCGCCGCCTCAGCGCAGATTGCCGGTTCCGAGCCGAAGATTTGAATTGCCGTTGGTCGCTCCTCCTTAACAGTCCTAAGCATTGCTAGCGTTTTCTCGTTGCGGTAGTGGACGCCCGCCGCGCTGACCATTTCCGAGAACATCAGCAAGCCTTTAAAGTCGTCGTCGAGTAGCTCCCTAACCAAAACCCTGAACGTCGTATCCGTGACGCCCGCCATCGGTGCAAGGAAGATTGGCTTTTGGAAGATTTCTACAACGTCAGAGCGCGGGAACTGTCTACGAACTATCGGAGACTTCGACGCGACCGCTGGATGCAACGTCACGTTGCTCATTGGGAATTCCGCTCGTGCAGGACGCGCAAGCCGCTAAGTGTCAAGAAGTGGTCAATCTTGTCAATCGTCTTGGACTCGCGGTAAATCATCTTAGCAAGCCCGCCCGTCGCGATAACTTTTGCGTGCCAACCCGCGCCCATCTCCGCCCGAATCTTTTCGACAATCGTATCAATCTGCCCGACGTAGCCATAGATGATTCCCGACTGCATACAAGCCGTCGTGTTGTGCCCGATAACACTTTTGGGCGGGATAAGTTCAATGCGTGGAAGTTTCGCCGTCGAGTTGAACAGGGAATCCGCACTAGCCACGATGCCCGGCGCAATCACTCCGCCGAGAAAGTCGCCCGTCTCCGAGACAACATCAAAGGTCGTCGCCGTGCCAATGTCTATCACAATCAGCGGCCCGCCGTATTGTTCGAAGGCTCCCACGGCATTTACAATCCTATCCGCCCCGATTGCCCGCGGGTTTTCGTAGTTGAGCTTGATACCCGTCTTGATACCTGGCCCGACGACTAGCGGGCGAATCTTGAAATAACGCTCGCACATCTTCACGATAGGCACAACCATAGGCGGCACGACCGACGAAATAATTATGTCCTTCACGTCTGAAATCTTCACGCCCTGATAGCGGAACAGGTCATTAATCAACATGCCGTATTCGTCGCCGGTCTTCTGTCTGTCCGTCGAGATTCTCCAATGCTTCATCAGATTTTTTCCGCTGTAGGTGCCCATAACGATATTGCTGTTTCCAATGTCAATTACTAAAAGCAAAGTCTCAACTCCTTAAACTTCTTAGAACATGTGTTCACAAACGTTTGATTAAAGTGTGGATATGAGAAATTTTGATTAAAGTTTCAGCAGAAGCGGCAGTTAACTCGTAATCCTTGCTGAGTCGGCGGGAGTGATTGAGCCAAGCAAACGTTCGTTCTAC
>JAFQZB010000331.1 GCA_017406175.1 Selenomonadaceae bacterium
CATTTTTTTTAGCTCGTTTCTTTTTTTTTCGTAGTTTAACCATGCAAAGCGCGAAAAACAATAATTTCTCAACAAAACAGGGGGTGACATTCTGGAACCCCCATTGCTTGACGACGCGAGAAGTAAGATAATGACTGAAAGCGAATGGGTTTACACCCGCTGAATATAAGAATTTTAGGAGAGATTGCTATGAAAAACATTGTAGCAGATCTTGTCGTTTACGGAAAAATTTTCACGTCCGAAGACAACAAGATCGTCGAGGCGTTCGCGGTGAAGGACGGCAAGTACGTTTACGTCGGCGACAAGTCAGGCGCGGAATCCTTTATCGAAGAAGGCAAGACCGAAGTCATCGACTACACCGGCAAAGGTCTTGTCATGCCCGGTTGCGGCAACGGTCACGCGCATTATTCGATCGGTATCGGCATTCCGAAATTCGGCACGAGGATGGACAGAGAAATCACTCCGGAAAAATTTTTGGCGGAAATCATTCCGGCGGCGGTTAAGAAGGCAAGAGAAACCGGCGCGACGTCTATCTTCGGGTTCGGCTGGAAATTTTTGATTTTTGAAAACAATATGCCGACCCGTCAACAGCTGGACGCCATTTGTAGCGATATTCCCATGTACATTGCCGACGAAGAAGGTCACAAAGCTCTCGTGAATACACTCGCACTTGTCAACGCGGGTATCATGACGGCGGACGGCACCGTACTCAAAAAAGAAGTTCGCGGCGGCGAAATCGCTTTTGGTTCCGACGGCACTCCGACCGGTTTTCTTAAGGAACAGGCTGGAACTTACACGCGCTCTTTCCTTGATAACGACAACCTCTTTTCCGTTGACTTGGCAAAAGAAACTTTGCAGGATATCCAAAAGCTTTTGCTGTCAGAAGGCTACACGATGTATCTTGACGGCTGGGGCAACTACTTTTACAACGAAAGTTACTTCAAAGCCGCTAATCAAATGGATAAAGCCGGCGATCTGCATTTCGTCTTGGGCTTGACTTACGAGCTTGAAAGCTGGATGGACATCGATAAAAATTTGGAAAAATCGCTTGAGGTTCAAAAATATGCGTCCGAGCGTGTGAAAACCAACTGGGTTAAACTCTTCATGGACGGCACGGTTGAAACCGGCACGGGCTTTATCGAGCCGTTGTATCGCGACGGTCATCAAGGTATCGCCAACTGGGAGGAAGACGAAGTTACCTACATTACGCGCAAGTCTAACGCAAAAGGGTTGAGCATGCACATCCACACCATGGGCAACAAGGCAGTCAATCGCGTCGTCAACGCTTTTGTCAACGGCGGCAAGGACGAAATGCGCAACACGCTCGTTCATGTGTACGGCGTCATGCCGTCGGACTACAAGCGCATGGCAGATCGCAACATCTATGTCACTGAAGGTATGATTTGGCACCACAACAGCGACGATGTAAGAGCTTATTTGATGGAACGTCTTCCCGGAGACATGGGCGAAGAAGGCTATCCCATGAAGTCATACTTCGACAACGGCGTTAATGTAACCTCGCACTCGGACTTTCCCGCATTGACCGGTAGCCCCGACGACCCGTTCGGCATTATTGAAATTGCGATTACGGGGCAATGTTACATGGAAAACGGAAAACCTTGATGGCCTGAAGAACTCATCACTCGCGAACAGGCTATCACGACTCTGACTATCAACGTCGCAAAGCAAATGTTCCTTGAAAATGAACGCGGCAGTATCAAAGCGGGAAAATATGCAGATTTTCTCCTTGTTACCAAAGACGTGCTGACTTGCCCCGAAAAAGAAATTCACACCGCTAAACCTGCGGCAACTTACTTTGAAGGCAAAAAAGTTTTTTCTATGTAAACTTTGAAAGGTAGCACTTTTATGTACAAAGGATTAACCCGAAGAGACTTCATCAAGACGACCTCATTAGCGGCACTCGGATTTATTGTCGCTGGTTGCGGCGGTGACGACAAAGCGGCGTCAAGCGGCGGTGACAAAGCTGACTTGGTTGTTTACGGAAAAATCTTTACTTCCGAAGATAATAAAATATAACTATTGGCTGATTAGGTTGAATGTCTCTGTTTGCTATAAGGAGAATATGTGATGAAAATAATTGATTGCGAATTTCACTATTACTTACCTGAATTAATGGAATATCTTTCCACACGAAATAATGCGCCCAGATATTATCCGGAAACTAAAGTTCTGGAAGTGAGGGATAAAATCTGTGCCCATTTGGACGGTGTGACGAACACCTATCCCATTATTGACGAACTGATGAATTTCGGAGCAGAGAGAGTTGCCGAAATGGACCGTAACGGCATTGACGTCGGTGTGATGGCCTCTTCGCCTGCTCTGGAGGAACTGCCCGAAAAGGAGTGCGTCTATTTCGCCCGGAAGTCCAACGACGCCGTGGCGGAAATCATCAGGAAATTCCCCGGCCGCTTTCTGGGTGCTGCCGTTTTGCCGACGCCCTATGTTGACGAGGCCATCAAAGAACTGGAGCGTTGCGTCAAAGAACTGGGCTTCAAATACTGGCACACACATTCCAACTATATGAACGAGCATCTGTATGATGAGAAATACCTTCCTCTGCTGGCAAAAGCCGAAGAACTGGGCTGTGCCTTCTACGTTCATCCGCAGGCTTCCGACGACAAGGACATGAAGGAAATGGGGTATGTGTATTCTTCGCCTGGCCTCGGATTCGGACTGGATGCCATGAAGACGTCGTTGCGACTGATTCTGAACGGCACCTTCGACCGCTTCCCCAAGCTGAGAATGATTCTTGGCCATTTGGGCGAATTCTTCCCGTTCATCATTGACAGGGTGGACAACCGCTTTGAGTGGATTAAGGACGAAGAGGTGAAGATGAAGCATAAGGTTTCCTACTACTTCAAGAACAAGAACGTGCTCGTGACCACCAGCGGCAATATGTCCAAATGCGCTTTTGAGTGTACTAAGAAGGCTTTCGGCATCGGCAGCATCATCTTCGGCTCGGACTATCCCTACGAGTGTCTGTCCAACATGATGAAATTCATGAACTCCCTGGATTTGACAGAAGAGGAAAAAGAAAAAGTATTCCACTTGAATGCTGAAAAGTATATTTTAATTCAATAAGGTTTTGGCTTATTGCCGGCTTGATTCTCTCGCATAACGAAATAACGTCTCCTCGCACTCGGATTATCTCGCATTGAGTGGTAGCCCCGATGATCCGTTCAGCATTATGGAGATTGCAGTCACGGGAGTTTATTATCCTGAGAACGCTAAGGCGTGGTGGACTGACGAACTCATCACACGCGAACAAGCTATCGCCTCTTTGACAATCAACGTCGCTAAGCAAATGTTCCTTGAAAACGAGCGCGGTAGCATTAGCAACGGAAAATATGCCGACTTCCTCCTCGTCAACAAAGATGTTTTGTCTTGTCCTGTGACTGAAATTCACACCGCTAAACCTGCGGCAACTTACTTTGAAGGCAAAAAAGTTTTTTCTATGTAAATTGACCCGCAAAGCTTATCAAATATTACATGATTTAAAAAACGCTAATCAGCAAGCCACAGGCAGGGGGATTGAAACCCTCTGCCTTTCCTTGTGGCGAAATGGGGAATAGCATGAAAAAACGCAATTTTATCCGATTGTTTGAACAGAAAAAAAGCCGCATAGACTCGCGAATAAAACGCGACTATATTGAGAATGGAATTGCAACGATTCATTGTTGTATTTCTGGTTACAACGATATAATCAGTAAATACAGCGCAAAAGGCCAAGAGAGTTTGAATTTTAATTTTGTCGACTATCTTCAAGAGGTCGCCGCGCCCATTCCTGATGAATGTCCGCTTGTTTTGAATGTCATTGGGGATTGCTTATCGGCAGAAGAGAAAAAAATTATCGCAGAAAATATTCGTGAGGATTTTTTGTACAGGCTCGGTCTTGTTGAAAAGGAACAGAACCGCGAATTTGGATTGTTCATCTTTATGCTCGTCGGCTCAATCGTTGGCGGAATTCTCTATTGGTTGACAGATTTTCTTGACGAAGCACCGCGCGAAATTTTTGTCGTATTCTTTTGGTTTTTTGCTGACAGAATGTTTGAATACATCTTTATTACGGGGCATGAACTTCGGAAGGAAAAGCGTCTCGCAGGGCGGTTAGCAAGTATCAAAGTTATTTTTTCGGACACTTATAAAAAAATGCATTATACAGAAGAGCAAATCAGTCAGCTGTACGCCGAACTTGATTTGGAGCAATGAAGGGAGAAATTTTTTTGATATTGTATTGAGGTGAAGCATGAAAAAATTATTTACGGTTGATGATTTTATTGTTGCCGGTATTTCGGGAATTGCCTATGGATTGGGCTTTGAAATACCCGCAATACTTGGCTATGAGGAATGGCAATGTGTCGTAATCTGTCTTATCGTCGGTTTTGCACTTGATAAACTGGCAAATGCTGTTATTTTTAGCAAAGCAGTGCAAAGTAGTAAGGCTAACAGAATTATTATTTTTTTGGCGTACATTCTCATTGCTACGGCGATTCAAGAGGCGTTTATTTCATGGAAGAATATATCCGTTGATGCTTATGCAATACAAGGGTACGCGTTTTTGGTCGTTCCGGCACTTTTGGGATTCGCGTTCAGCATGGCTCTGCGCCAATACCGCATAAAAAAAATCCGCGAGCGTTACGGGGACGGGAGCGACGGCTTTATATTTGATGACTTGGACAAAAGCGAAATTGATGAATTGAATCAGCAGAACCGGCAAATTCACGGTGCATTTGATACTGACTTAGCTGTAAAGACAAAAACGGGAATCTTCGTCGGGGAAAAAAAGAAGAATACAATTTTCTTCACGGGTATTCCCTACGCCAAGCCTCCTGTCGATTCCCGTCGTTGGAAAGCTCCAGAGCCGTTGCCCGAATCGGATAATGTGTTCGAGGCAAAATATTTCGGCGCGTCCGCAGTACAAGTTGATTACGACGGTTCAATCTTAAAACACTACAGGCAAAGCGAGGATTGCCTGACGTTGAATATTTGTATCGAAAGCAAAAGGACGGCGCATAAAAAGCCGGTCATAGTATTTTTTCATCACGGCGATTTTACATACGGAGGTTCCGCCGACCCGCTATTGCATGGCGAAAACTTCACCAAAGTTTATCCGGACAGCGTTGGCATCACTTTCAATTACCGTCTTGGTATTTTTGGCTTCATTGATTTTTCGGAAATTCCCGGTGGTGAGGATTATCCCGACGCATTGAATCTAGGTTTGCTCGACCAAATCGCTGCACTTCGCTGGATTAAAGAGAATATTTCTGCATTTGGCGGCGACCCCGAAAGAATTACCGTTATGGGTTTTGAGTCGGGAGCACTCAGCCTAAGTCTACTTGCGGCGTGTGAACAGGCGAAGGGTTTATTCCAAAAGGCGTTTATATTTTACGGAGATCCAATGTTATCTTACGAGACATCGGAAATTTCCAAAAATTTGGCGAAAAAACTCCTGCAAGAAACCGCGACAACGACTATGGAAGAACTTATGCGACTTCCTACACAGCGATTAAAAGAAGTGCAACAAAAAATTATTCAGGATTTGTCGCCCGGACCGACACGCGACGGGAAACTGATTCCTGCGGACGTGCCCACAGCTTATCGGGACGGAGTCGCTTCCGGCATTGAATTCATTATCGGAATTTCGAGCAACGAGCGACAAGTTTATAAATCCATTGTAGGCGAAAAAAAATACGAGGATTTTATATCCACAGAGTTGAATTCCATTCTGCGTTACTTTGACGCCCGCCATCCCGCCGAAGCAAAAGCTATACGAGTCTATATAGAGGAACAAGCGGAAACGATGCCCTTATTGAAAGCAAAAGCAAAGATGTATGAGCAACTTTACACTTTAAGCACCTATCGTTGTGCACAAAAATTGACAGAGGGTGGAAACAAAGTTCGGCTCCTCTATTGGAACGCAAAACCGCTGATTGAAAATCTGGGGTCCGGCACCGTAGATGTAGCAGCGGCGTTTTTGGGAAGCCACAAGGCGGTACAGATGTACGGCAATGTGCAAAACCGGGATATAGCCGAAACACTCCAGAAGCTATTTCGGAAATTTGAAAGCGGAGATGAAATGCGACTTTTCAATAACGAAATCAAAGGAATCAGTGCGATAGATTGGAAAGAATTTCCACGCGCCTTAATTGTTTCCGAGAAAGAATTCAAATGCGAGCCGATTGCGGACAAGCTGACAGAGGTCAAATGCCGGCAGTGTCAAGCAGATTGTGTAAGTAGAAAAAATTAGCGGTCGAATTTATCAAATAGAGCGGCGAGGCGATCGTTCAAAAGCAGTTGATTGCGAACGATCG
>JAFQZB010000332.1 GCA_017406175.1 Selenomonadaceae bacterium
AGGCTCTTAATTGCATGTTGGAAAAGAATTTGCATGGTGTGAACTATCTGGCGATTGACAGGCACGATAAATATAATCTCATCGCTTGCAGAGCCGCTCATAAATTCCGCCTGCTAGACATGGCTGACGAACGGGCTTTGATTCGTAACCTGCGCGGCACGGATTTAATCTTCGTGGTGGCGGACGAGGTTTGGGAAAATATCAAAGCCGTCGCGATTGCCGTCCATTGTGCTAAGAAGTCTGGCGCAACGATGATTCTGATTGCGGGCGGGAACTTCCAAGACGCCGAGGACGAAATTATCTTCGACGCCGTGATAAAGTTGCCGAGCGAAGACTTTGCCGCCGAAGCCGCTAAGATTGTCGAGAACTTTATTGCGGCGATGACTCTGTCTGGTTATCCGAAGCTTGACTTTAGGACGCTAGCCGAGTTCGTGAAAGATTCTGCGGCAATCGTCGGATACGGCGAGGCAAAAAACTCCGTCGCCTTCGCCGCCAATCGTGCCTTGAAGAATTTAAGCACAGAAGACGACTTCAAAGCGTCGACAAGAATCCTATTCAACGTGACGGCTCCCAAAGAGAAATTTTCGTTGGACAGGGCAGAAAAACTTCCCAAGCTCGTGAAACGTTACGCACCCGCCGCAGAAGTCTCCTTTGGCTTTTCAGTTAATGATTTGCTCGTCCGAAAAGTTAAGTTCCTTATCCTAGCCGCCCAATAAAAAAGTTCTCTGCGGGATCGCGGAGATTTTTTTATTTGACAGGGGCAACACGTTCCTATAAAATCCTCAGCATGAAAGGAGGCAATGCAATGGACGCCAATTTGAAAATCATTCTGGACGATTACTTCGAGGGAGCCGCCAAGCTCAAGCCCAATGTCTTTGTGCACGTGCGCGATAATCGAGAGGTTGCGCCGCTGGTCGATGCTTACTTCAGCGAGACCGAACCGAGTACGCTAATCATGTCGGACAGTCAAGACATTTTGGAAGGCGACATTCTCGTTTATCCGAAAACGCGCCAGTTCTGCTACCTTGATGACATTCGCCACATCATGAGCAAAGGAATTTATATCGTCCACTACCACACGAAGTATCAGCGCAAGCCCCACCCTGACGAAGACTAATCACCGTTGCCAATAAAAAAACTCCTCGCCACCATGACGGGGAGTTTTCTTTTGCTTAAATGTCTAAGTTCTTGACGAGCAATGCGTTATCCTCAATGAACTGCCTACGCGGGGCAACCTGATCGCCCATTAGGATTGTAAAGAGTTCGTCAGCCTCCACGGCGTCTTGAACTTCCACGCGGAGCATTGTGCGCGTCATAGGATCCATCGTCGTTTCCCAGAGCTGTTCGGGATTCATCTCGCCCAAACCTTTATAACGCTGAACCGTCGCCCCGTCGCGCCCGACCTCGTCGAGCTTTTTGGCAAGTTCTTCGTCGCTGTAGGTGTACCAATGCTGCTTGCCCTTGCGTATCTGATAAAGCGGCGGCTGAGCAATGTAAACATGCCCGTGCTCAACTAGCGGCTTCATGTACCGATAAAAGAACGTCAGCAGGAGCGTCCTAATATGTGCGCCGTCAACGTCCGCATCAGTCATGATGATTATCTTGCCGTAGCGTCGCTTGCTAAGGTCGAAGTCTTCGCTAATGCCCGTGCCGAACGCCGTTATCATCGTGCGTATCTCGGCGTTGGCGAAGATTTTATCTAGGCGTGCCTTCTCGACGTTCAAAATCTTTCCGCGCAAAGGCAGGATAGCTTGAAAGCGTCTATCGCGTCCTTGCTTAGCTGAACCGCCCGCGCTATCACCCTCGACGATATAAATCTCCGCCTTGTCCGGGTCTTTAACGGAGCAATCCGCGAGCTTGCCGGGCAGGGAAGAGACTTCCAAAGCGTTCTTGCGTCGGGTGAGTTCACGAGCCTTGCGAGCCGCCTCACGAGCACGCGAAGCCATTACCGCCTTTTCGAGTATCTGCTTAGTTATCGTAGGGTTCTCCTCGAAGAATTCGCTTAAGCTTTCGTTGACGACGGCATTGACTAGCGACCGAATCTCCACGTTGCCAAGCTTAGTCTTAGTCTGTCCCTCGAACTGCGGATTGTGCAACTTGACGCTGATAACCGCCGTCAGACCCTCGCGCACGTCTTCGCCGCTTAGGACGCTATCATTGCTCTTGAGCAGGTTATGCCGCTTAGCGAACTCGTTGGCGACTTTGGTCAAAGCCTTCTTGAAGCCGACCAGGTGCATACCGCCTTCCTCAGTGTTTATGTTGTTGACGTAGCTGAAGATATTTTCCTGATAAGCGTCGGTGTATTGCATGGCGACTTCGACAACAGCATCATCTTTGCGCCCGTTGAAATATATTGGCGTGGGATTAATGGCAACCTTTTTGCGGTTTAGGTGCTCGACGAAAGACTTAATGCCGCCGTCAAAGTGGAATTCTCGCGACTCGCCGCCCTCGCGTTTATCAGCTAGGGTTATGGTTATGCCGCTGTTTAGGAAGGCAAGCTCGCGGAGCCTATGCTTTAGCGTGTCGAAGTTGAATTCCAAAACCGTGAAGATTTCGTCGTCGGGCAGGAAGTGAACCTTAGTGCCAGTGTCCTGCGCCGTGCCGATAACTTTAAGCGGGCTGACCGTCTCACCGCGTGAAAAGGCTATCTGATAAATCTTGCCATCGCGCCTAACTTCGACTTCCATTGACTTAGAAAGGGCATTGACGACGCTTACGCCTACGCCGTGCAGACCGCCGCTGACTTTATAGCCGCCGTCGCCGAACTTGCCGCCCGCGTGCAACACAGTCAAGACGACTTCGACTGCAGGTTTGCCGCTCTCGTGCATGTCGACTGGAATGCCTCTGCCGTTGTCGCTAACTGTTATCGAGTTGTCCGCCTCAATCGTGACGTTAATATCGGTGCAGAAGCCCGCTAACGCCTCGTCAATCGAATTGTCTACAACTTCATAAACCAGATGATGAAGCCCGCGTTCGGACGTGGAGCCGATATACATGCCGGGGCGAAGTCTTACTGCCTCCAAGCCTTCGAGTATTTGGATTTGTTCCGCGCTGTAATCGCCTTCAACCGTCTCGACCTGCGCGGCGGATTCGTCGAAATGAACTTCTACAATCTCATCGTCATCGTCGTCGTCATCATCCTTGGGAATCACGGCGGGGATTTTATGTTCGTTAGGCTCGTCTTCTGGTTCGTCGCCGAAATCATCAACCGTATAAATTTTTTTCTCGTCCAAAGTGTTTACCTCCGTTTCTTGCGGCAAGTTTATCACAAAAAGTTATCCGTGACAAATGCTTGAGCCGCGGCGTATAATCTCGCTAAGGAGGTGCAGACTAATGGACGTAAAGACTTTAAAAGGAATGCTCTTGGGTTTGGCGACTGGCGACGCTTTGGGAGTTCCAGTTGAGTTTGAATCGCGCATGAAACTAAAGAGCGACCCTGTTAAAGACATGCGGGCGTTCGGCACGTGGAATCAATCGGCGGGCACTTGGTCTGACGACACGAGCTTGACGATTGCGGCAATGGAAAGTATCGCCCGCCTCGGCAAGATTGACTACAAAGACATCATGGAAAACTTTTGGCACTGGTATGAGCACGACGACTTCACGGCAACGGGCGAACGCTTCGACATAGGTAACACGACCTATTCAGCTATTATCAGGTTCAAGAAAAAGTTTTCTCCGCCGACTGAGTGCGGTTTGACTGACGAAAGCTCCAATGGCAACGGCTCTTTGATGAGGATACTCCCCGCGACGCTTTATCTTTACGGAACGCGCGGCAAGATTGCTGGCGACGAACTCAAAATCATTCACGAGTTCAGCGCACTGACGCATGGGCACATGATAAGCTATATGGCTTGCGGGATTTACTCGCTGATTGCCGCGCAGATTCTGAATGGTCGCACGTTCCCCGACGCCTTCAAGCTCGGCATGAACGATGCAAAGACTTTCTACGGCTCGGACGCGGCTTTTAAAAATTTCTCTCGGCTTTGTGATGAAAACTTCGCCGCCCTCCCCGAAGACAAAATCTCTTCGTCGGGCTACGTCGTGCACACATTGGAGACGGCTCTTTGGTGCCTGCTAAACACTAACGATTATAAGACACTCTCGCTTAAAGCCGTGAACCTCGGCGGCGACACTGACACGACTGGAGCAGTAGCGGGCGGCTTAGCGGGAATCATTTACGGACTTGAGGCTATCCCGACTGAATGGCTTACAACTTTGAAGCGGCGTGATTATCTGGAGAAACTCTGCGCGGACTTTGTTGCCGTGCTGTAAAAATTTTTTAGGAGGAGATATTTATGACAAACATTAACACCACGCTCGAAACATCAAGAGGAGACCTTAAGACTGATAACCCCCCCCCCCAGTCAACCGCCAGAGTTATTGTTCTTCACCTATGCCAATGCCAAGTACCAAGTCTTCGCCACGCTGTATCCGCTTTTCGCGCTGATTTCAAATCCTTATGCTGTCGTCGAGATTATCATTTCGGATTATGAACTCTTCAAGAAGAACTACGCGAACATCATGGAGTTCTACGACACGAATTATCCCGGAAAGGTTCGTTACACGTCCGTCGATGCCAATCCGCTTATCGCTGGGAAAAATATCCTTCCAAACTCCATGCGCTTTATTATTGAGCCGACTTTGAAGGCGAAGTACGTTTATATTGGCGACATTGATATTCTTTTGGCAGAAGACGTTTTAAATTATTGGTTGAAGTTCATGGATAAACATCAAAGCGACTTTGGAAATGTCGTGCGACCTAATAATCCGGATGCGATAACAGGCTTGCACTTTATTCCCTACGATAAAATGTATCCTGTTGTTATTCCGCCTGACATAGACTTGCGAATGAACGACGAAATGTTGCTTTGTCGATTCATGCGAGAAAAAAAGTTGCGCTTTCCTGTCAATGCATCGCTGTGGGATCGAAGAGTTCACGGCGTGCATATAAGCTATTTCTCGCGCCCGCCGCTTGATTCGAAAACGACATTTGATAGATGCAATGAGTATTTTCCTGCTTGGGGTAGAGAATACGCGGAAAAATATTTAGACATACGATATTCCAAACCTGTGATAAAGTTCATCGAGTGTATCCGTACACGCCAGATTGAGCTGCGGCGAATAATTCAGTTCACAGATATGTGGGCTTTCTTCTGTAGAGAACACCCCGGCAATGCTATATATGACCGGAACGCCGCTCCCGATAAAGTCGTCTCATCTAAACAGGAACAGCCGACTAAAGTTTTATCGAAGCCAAAAAAAAATCTTGACTTTTTGTTGAATTGGGATTATCATACCGCTTGCGATCGGCAGGATATATTGAGCCGGTTTTGAAGATTGAAAAACTATAGGAGGCAGATATTCATGATAAAGCCACTTGGAGACAGAGTCATTGTTGAAGTAGCCGAGGTCGAGCTTAAGACCAAAAGCGGCATCATCATGCCCGAAACGTCCAAAGAGAAGCCGCAAAAGGGCAAGGTCGTCGCAGTCGGCACAGGCAAGCTCCTCGACAACGGCACGCGTGCACCTATGGAAGTTAAAGTCGATGACGAAGTTATCTTCAACAAGTACGCGGGCAGTGAAGTCAAAGTGGACGACAAAGATTATCTCGTGATTCGCGAGAGTGACATTTTGGCAATCCTTTAATTCAGCGAAGTTTTCGGAGGTAATTGTTTTATGGCAAAAGAGATTTTGTTCGACGAAGAAGCCCGTCGCGCCCTTAGTCGCGGTGTGGACGCGCTGGCAAATGCAGTTAAAGTTACGCTCGGTCCCAAGGGTCGCAACGTTGTTCTTGAGAAGAAATTCGGTGCACCGACTATCACTAATGATGGCGTAACGATTGCTCGCGATATTGAACTTGAAGACCACTTCGAGAACATGGGCGCACAGCTCGTTAAAGAAGTCGCAACTAAGACCAATGACGTTGCTGGCGACGGCACCACCACAGCAACCCTTCTTGCACAAGCTATCGTTCGCGAAGGACTTAAAAACGTCGTGGCGGGCGCGAACCCCATGATTATTAAAAAGGGTATCGAATCGGCTGTTGCTAAACTCGTTGACGAAATTAAAAATAACGCTAAACAGGTCGAAGGCAAAGAGGCTATCGCGCAGGTCGCGTCCATCTCCTCAAGCGACGCCGAGATTGGTCAGCTCATCGCCGACGCTATGGAAAAGGTTGGCAATGACGGAGTTATCACTGTCGAAGAGTCCAAGACCATGACGACTAATCTCAAGGTTGTCGAGGGTATGCAATTCGACCGCGGATACATTTCGCCTTACATGGTCACT
>JAFQZB010000333.1 GCA_017406175.1 Selenomonadaceae bacterium
ACGGGCGACGAGGGCAACCGCGTATTTTTCCCCAAGCAAAGCATCAGCGATTATCTTCACCAGTTCATCTTCCTGCAAAGTTGAAGTTTTCGCTGAATCACTCGCGGACCTTATTACTCGATACTCGCGATTTTTCTTCAAACGCGAATAGCCGTTATCCAGAGTCTGAAAGCGTTTTTTCGTCTCTTGCGTTTTCTGCCATAAATCCGAAACGCGCTTTTTGGACTCCTCGTACTCATGTGCGACTTTCAAATTTTTGCGTAAAACGCCAGCAGCGATGAGCACGATTTTTTCCTGTGCCTCCTCTGTTTGGCACAAAGTTTCCAGCCGAACTGATTCGCTATCCAGATAACTTTGGGTCTGAGCCAATTTTTGGCGAGTCGTTTCCAAACGGATTTTTTCCTTCGTGAGGTAGTATTGTTCCTGAACTTTTTCCCCGATATTCGTCCAGTTCGTGTTGTTGAAAAACATCTCGCGATTACGATTCTCCAACATTTCTCGCTCATACTTCGATTTTGCTTTTTTGTAGGCGTACTGTTCAACGCGCAATTTTTTGAAGGCTCCTTGAACGAAAACATTCTTCGCTATCACCATTGCCCGCTTCGGACTGATAATTTTGAACCTCAAGCGATTTCTATTTTCCGTTGCCCTTTCGTATTCGGCTTTCAATGAACGGTACTGACGATACAAATTGTCTCGAATTTCCTTTGCCGTGAACGTCGTTTTGGGAACTTCCCGAACGCCGATTTGTCCTCTCAATACCGCCACATTCCTCAAGAGTTCTTCACTCGTCTTACGTAGTTCACGCCATATCACGAGGGTTGCCTGCAATTTTCCATGTGCAACCAGTTCGACATTTTTCCGCCGATACGAACTCTGCAATTTCTCCTCTATTGCCCTTAACTCCGGTCTTAATTGAAAAAATAAATCGTCCAGCTCGATTATTTTTCTCTGAATGCCTGATTCTATTTCTCGAAAAACCTGCTGCTGATTCGGCTTACTCTCATTCAAGGCTTGCAGTTCTTCCAAAAGCATCACCAAATTATGTCTCTCTCCCACTCTGCTCTTATAATCCAAAAACAACTTCCGCTCGGATTCTGTCAGATATTCACTCTGGGCGCGTTCTATTGCATTAGATACACTGACTAAGTCTTTTTTCCGTCGATTGATTCTCGCCAGTCCTGACAAAATGACTTCGTTCAAATTGCGCAACGGCTCTGATTCCAAATTTGCCTTCTTGTAGCCTTCAGACTTCAGCAAGACAAAAGTTTCTAACTCGGCTCGCCTAATCATTTCCTTTATCTCAAACTCCTGTTCAAGCTTCTGTTTCACATCGGCTTGAAAAAGAACGGTCTGTTTGGATTGCACTCTTTCGCGGTAACTTCTTACTCCTGCCGCCAATCCTTCTTCTTTATGCGCTGATACTATTCCGATATATTCTTCCGGTGTCCTTTTACATACCTTTGAAAGAAAAAAATCCCCGTTTCTCTCTGCCTCTTGCTCTTGTGCCTTCAACGTACGGTGATCCACTCTTATCGAATATCCATTTGCCGACAAAACTTCGTTCTGAATTCGCGCATAATCTGCTCTCATTTCGCACAAATACTTTTTGTCATGCCATTTTGGGGCTTTAGGCGCACCGTGTTCACGCCGACGCTCAAAGCTGGCAACTTGTTCGCCCTTCAATGGTCTTGCCGCTCGCCGAAAATATTTACACGCCGGACGTTCCTTTATTCTTTCCACGTCGTCTATCAGCCGTTCGGAAAACATAATATGGACGTGAGGATGACGCTCCCCCGACAATTCTCCCGCTTTCTCGTGTATCGCGTAAGCATAATAATGATTTGCAAGATGATTTTTGATGAATCTGCCCACGATTTCCCGATTTTGCTCCAGTGTCAACTCGTTAGGCAACGACAGCTCAATCTCTTTGTAGCGACGATTGCCTTTGTCCTCGTAGCGCGTCGCCGCGCTAAAAAACTTTTGCGCCGATCCTTTCGCCCATTTCGGCAGTTGACTACCCTTGAAGACACAATCCGTTCGGTCTTTCTGTGCCCCTTCTCGGTTAATATAGTCCGCGTGTGCCTTTCCGTCCTCGCGAAAAATATAATCGACATGACTTTTCGCTGATACCTTTTTCCCGCTCGGCTGCGTGTCATTCTTTACTCTTAAATGATAACTAGCCATGAAAAAACCTCCTTCGTGCCACATTGTGGCACAAAACGAGGCTTCTAAAATCTTATCTTTTTGCTTTCTGCTACAGAAAACACTTCGCTTAAATGTCCGGCACGCAATCGAAGTCACTTATCGGCACTCCTCCCAATTCTTCCTCTCCGAAATGATTAAACATCGCGCAATACGTGAACGGTATCTCCGCTCCTATCTGCCCGTTCCGTTGTTTCAGTATCACTGCTTGCATATCTCGATTTAGCTTGGATTTAAGCTTGCGAACTTTTTTCTCCTGTTGCCCTTGCTTTTTTGAACCGTCCACTATTGAATCCATTGCCGCCATTTGCAATCCTATGCAAACATCTGACGTGTATTCTATCGCTCCCGATTCTTTTATCGACACCATACTGATTACGTCCGAGTAACTTGTCCTGTTCATCGACGCCAACGCTATCACCGGTATTTTATAGTCTCGCGACAACTGTTTCAGTCGCAAAACATTGTAGTCTACTGCTTGCTTGTCCGTCATGTGCGGGTCGTGCGCCTTCAATATCTGCAAATAATCCACGAACACTACCGGTAACGTGTCCAACTCGTATTCGTATCTCTCAACCACTCGGCGAATGTCATCGGCGTCTATCGAACCAACCCCGCAAATCGTCCGCAAATACAAGCCCACTTTTTCAAATTGTGCCCTTGCCTCCGGTACCGTCTTTTTCTCCTGTATCAGAGAGTGCACAGACTTTGCTTTGCTCGTCGTTCCATACAGCTCATACGAAAGCCGACTGATATGCCGCTCGTAGATTTCTTCCTCGCCCATTTCCAGCGAAATATACAACACATCTTTTTTCTGCCGCGCTATCTGATACGCCATTTGCAACGCGAACGCCGTCTTGCCCGTTCCTGTTGCTCCCGGTATTACATACAACCCTTCGTACAAGCCGCCTTCCAGTGCTTTGTCCAAACTTTTCCAACCCGTCGGAATTGCGTCACGAGCGTTCGCTATGCTCACTTCCCATTTAGCGACTTTCGCAGAATCCGACAACGCGCGACGTGCCTCTAACTTCATTTCCGCTATCCGTTGCGGAATTCCTCGTACAAGCGACTTAAACGCCTCAGGAGCCGATACAAGACTCTCATTCTGGTCTTTGGTACCTTTTACTATCAACGAGAAAACGTAGTACCTGATTCGTAACTTACTCAAGCCTGCTATCAATCTCTCTGTTGCCGAACGACCTGCCTCGTCTGCGTCCAAATCTATCACCAACGGCTTTTTCGGGCGTACTCCGCTTTCTTTCAACCAACTCAACAATTTATCCACATTTGTCGTCGTTCCCAATGCTATTGCGTCGTTTCCCGCCTCTATTACTGACAGAGCGTCAAACTCGCCCTCTACCACTACTATATTTTGCTCCGACGACTTGAACACTTCCAAATTGAAAATACTACTCTTGCCCGCTTTTAGCTTCGGCATCTTGTTTTTCGGGTCAACTGCTCGTGCCACATACGATTCTGCTCCCGTCGGAATTATCATTCTATCCGACGACACTATCTTTTTATCGCCAGCACCGACTCGCAATTTCGGATGTGTCCAATTTTTTATAAATCCGCAACCGTAACGCATTGCCACTTCTTTGGAGATTCCTCGCCTTTGAAAAAAGAAAGTGCCTGTTTCTTTCCTCAGATTTTCTTGTCCCAACTCTATATCCGACACTATTTGGTTCGACACCTTCAGTTCGTCCGCTACTTCTGCCACTGTTTTCACCTTCGGCGGAGTCGATTTTACTGCCGTATGATACTCCTGCGTTTCCAGCCCGTACATCTTCAATACTTCCGTTATTGCCTCCGCGTTTGACAAATGGTGTTCTGCCGCGTAAAAATTTATTACGTCACCACTCGTTCCGCACTTGAAACATTTATAGCGAAAACTTTGTCCCTTAATGAGCTTGACTCCTGTCCCGTCCGAGCCGGTGCCGTTTTCACATACTGGGCAAATATAGCCGCCTTTTCTTGCCTCCTGCGTGAAGTAAACTTCCGGATGCTCGTGAACATACGTTATCTTGTCCTCTAACATTTTTCTGCCTCCGTCAAATTCACTTTGAAAACTATCTTATGAAAGGCTTGCCCCATTTTCATGAATCCGTACGAGATAATCAACCCGACCTTTTGCCAATAGTCGAACATAATCTTAACCGTATCGCGGATTATTTTTTTCTTTTTCCGCGTCGTAACATCTAAGCCCAAATCTTCAAAGAATGTCTCAAACAATACGCCTGTATTCAAGTAATGGTTGCTCTTGTTTTTTATCAGCGAAAATCTCGTAAGAAAATAAATGGCAATCAGTGCATTTTGAATCGTCTTCCGACACGGTACCGCCATATAGTGCGCCGACCACGACGTTACCTGATTCAATTTCTCTGCGTACATGAATATTGGCGACTTCCTATGCAACTTATACACAGGAAACCTTCTTTCTCTCGTCTCATTCTCAAAGTCAATTACGCTCATATCAAGAAGATTTTCCCGCAAAGCCGCTGGTCTGTATCTTACGCCACGAACTACAACAGATTGACTATTCCCTAAGCTGTCCCTCAAATCAAAGGTCAATTTCATCCAACTTAGTCGCTCCAGTCGCTTTTCCACAAACTCCACTATCTCATCTTGAAAATGGTCGGCGACGTTACCGAAGATATGTTGCAAAATTCTGCGCGAGCTAAACATTGGCTTACTACCCACTGCATAATTGCCATCATTATCTGCCTGTGCACTTCGAGTAATCGAATAAATCGCATTAAGTATCAACTCGTCCGCCGCGTCGAATCTCCCGCTAAACGAAACTTTTTCATC
>JAFQZB010000334.1 GCA_017406175.1 Selenomonadaceae bacterium
AAAGGATATGATACCCATGAACCCACTAAACAGTTGCCGGGGTCAAGTCGCTATGCTTTATGCTCTGCTCGTTCCGATACTTCTGTTTATGGGCGGAGTGGGTCTTGATTTAGGCTGGTACTATATGAACGTGGCTAGGCTTCAAAATGCGGCGGACGCGGCTGTCCTCGTCGGTGCAAACAAATTAATCGCGGAACACGACATCTTCAAGGACAAAAACTATAAAGCCAGGCTCGTCGATAAATATCCTGCTGATAGCCCTGCATACGACACGACTAATAATCTTACAAAAAGCACGTCTGGCAAACTCATAGATACTTCGATAGGCGACAAGGCGGCTCTGGATTATGCAAAGAAAAATCTTGCGGGCAGTGATATGAGTTATGCTCTGCCGAGTCTCTTTTCAGTAGCACATGCAGAAGACGATACAATTAATTCTTACGCATTTAAGGACGGCTACACCAGAGGCGACCCTACTGTCATGATGAAACCTTCCCTTTGGCAAGACGGCGACGATTATTATTACGTCATTGGTCTTAGCGAGAGGATTCACCATTTCTTTGTTGGCTTCCTCGGTGATATGGAGTCGCCCGTTGTGGCAGTCGCTTTAATATCACAAAACAATAGCAGTAGCGGCGGTGGCAATTCAAACGGTGGCAGTTCAAACGGTGGCAGCAATTCAAACGGCGGCAATTCAAATGGCGGTAGCGATGACCCAACGGAGATTACATTAAATTTCGATACGAACGGCGGCAAGTTCGATGACAACTCCACCACTGATTCCAAAACTCTTACACACCCAGACCAAATGGAAGACGACGACACAACCGACCCCATTGAATCCGAAAAAGGAACGCCGACATATACGGGCAAGGTTTTCAAGGGCTGGAGCACAAGCTCGACCCCGAACAAAGATGGCACCGTCGATAATTTCATCGCCGACGGCAAACAGCTGACTAAAACAGAATTGCAAGCTCTGTTCGGCGACAGCACGGAAGTAACTTTATATGCTGTGTGGGTAGATGATACCTCTAGTTCAGACAGTTCCTCAGGCTCAGACAGTTCTTCAGGCTCAGACAGTTCTTCAGGCTCAGACAGTTCCTCAAGCTCAGATACTTCAACAACGGTTAAGCCGCACAACAACAGGACGCTTTGGGAGCAAATGCATTACCTTATCGCCAAATACGTCTACGACCCCGACTGGACTGTTTCCGCGTATAAATTCGGTGCCGCGCTAAACGACCTCTACTTTATTCCGACGGGAAACGAAGCTGTCTTAAAGAACAACAAAATCGTTTATATAAATATGGACGCAGACACCAAAGCCAATAACAGCGGCGCATACGTGAAAGACGTGGATAGATTATTCCTCGACTTCAGACCCGACGGTTTTATCGTTCGTGTGCACGCGCTGATAAGAGTAAATGCGGCATATGACGTTCGTTCGGGGCATGTAGGCAAAGACGACGATCCGTTATATATCCGCATCGAAGCCGAGCCGAAACAAGATACTTTAGGCAACGCGCCGCAACAAATCATCATCAACATAAACGCTGATAACACGGCTGATTCAAAACGCCCGCTGTTTTTCTACTATGACGGACCTTTGACTTCGTGGACACAATCTAATGGTCAAACTATTTATTATACCGACCGTGACCCTGTACCCGTTATCTTAAATCTCACTACAGATTTTAAAGGCGTGCTGTTTATGCCAGAGGTGCCAGTCGTCATTCACGGCAACGGTAAAACTTTCGAGGGTTTCATTGTCGCTAAGGAATTCCGCTACATTTCCACTTCTGGCACGCAAATCAAATATACGAATAACAACCTTGCCGCGTATTACTACATCGACGCCAACAACAATATCCAAACCATCGCGGCGGACGGCGATAACGCTCTTGAACTCTACGACTATAACGCGGAATACTCAAGCAGATTCAATCTGAGCAACAACTCGAAGTTCAGGACGTTCAAAGCAGAGACAGCTGTCAACTTTATGTACGTTTACTACGATTACGATTGCGTTATGGATTCGACGCCGTTTTATTTGAACACGGGCGATTTGATTCCGCTGTACAAGCTAGACGCCAACGGCAAGCAAGTTCGCGTCACGAAATGGGACGACGTAAATCTTTACGACAGCAACAACATGAATACTCGCAACCTTATCCCTAAGACCGTAACAGACACCAGCAAGAAAGGAACGGTTCGCCTGACGAACGGGAGTCCGTCGCCACTCTACGACGAGGCGGGCAACCCCGTATACTTCTGCGAAGACTACGTAAATCTGACTGGCACTTATGAAGTCTTCACGCTAGACAGAGTAGCAGACGGCACACGCGACCCGAAAGAATTCTTGTTGACTAAGACTGACGCCTTGAATGTACCTAACACGGACGATTGGAAGTAAGTTTCGGCTCATGCGTCGCGAGGAAAAATCCTTGCGGCGTTTTTTTATGTTTGCATTAAATTCTTGAAAGATACTTGAAAGATTTTTGCGCTTTGATATAATCCGAAAGCAAATTGTTCAAGTTATTTTGTAAGGAAAGGATATGGTAGACATGAACCAATTAAATTATAGCCGAGGTCAAGTCGCTGTGCTTTATGCTCTGCTCGTCCCCATATTACTATTTTTAGGTGGAGTTGGACTTGACCTTGGCTGGTACTATCTCAATGTGTCGCGCCTCCAGAACGCGGCGGACGCGGCTGTTCTTGCTGGTGCTGATAAGTTGATTGAAACCAATCCAGACGCTTTTAAAGGCTATTATGCTAAGCTCGTCGATAAGTTTCCTGCTGATAAGCTTGCAAATAGTGACTCCACAATAAATATGACGGCGGGAAAAGCGACGGCTTTGGATTATGCCAAGAAAAATCTTGAAGGTGATTCTACAGCTTATGCGCCGCCGAATTTCTTTTCCGTTGCACAGGCGGCTGAATACAAATTTAAGGACGGCTACACCAGAGGCAACCCGACAGTCACGCTGACCCCTTCCCTGTATAAGGACGACAAAGACAATTATTATTACGTCCTGCACCTCACGGAGAATATTCACCATTTCTTTATTGGCTTCCTCGACGATATGGAGGCTCCTGTTGTTGCCGTCGCGTTGTTGTCTAAAAACATTGACGATAGTGGCGGCGATGGCGATAGTAGTGTTGATGACATTCAAATTACCTTTGAGCCGCGTGGCGGCACTTTTGATGACGGTAGCTCTGCCAGTGTGACTAAGACATACAAAAACCCCGCCACTTTGACGGAAGAAGACGACCCGCAACTTATTACCACTGATAAAGGCAAGCCTACAAGGAGCGACGGTAACTTTGTTGGTTGGAGTTATACTAATCCGGATAACGTGGATAAATATACGAAGATTGATATATACTATGAAGGCGACACGTTGACAGAAGAGAGATGGAATAAGATAAAAGAAAATGGCGGCGTGCTTTATGCCGTCTATGACCCCATTGATAAAGTTATTCCGCACAACAACAAGACGCTTTGGGAGCAAATGCAGTATCTTATCGCCAAGAACGTCTATCACTATTACTACGGTGCTTCCGAAAAGAAATACGGCAAGGAACCTATTATCAAGCGATTCAATAACGTCAAAGTTTACTACAGAGATAACAGTAACCGAAATTACTATGCGGAAGTGCAAGATTTTGATTCAGATATGAATGATGATAATAGAAACGCAATCAGTAAGCAAACGCATTACTTTATAGACTTTTGGCAAGCTGACAATAACCTTACGTTTCAAAAAAGAGATTCTAGGAACCAATCAGTTACCGCAAGTACAGAAAGAAATATCATAGGAAAGGATAAGAATGGCACTCCCTGCCCCAGAATACATGCGCTCTTTAATGTAAACGGAACTTATGCTGTTCGTTCGGACTATAATGACGACCCGTTATATTTCCGTATTGAAGCTGAACCTTATAAGAGTGAAACAACGCCTATCCGACAAATCGTCATCAACATCAACGTGGACAATACTGCTAACGGCTTGCGTCCGTTGTTCTTCTACTATGACGGTCCGGACGCTCGTGCTACGAAAAATGTTGAACCAGGCATTTTAAGACCAGACATGGCTCAACCCGTTATCTTGAACCTCAACGCGGACTTTAAAGGCGTGCTGTGGATGCCCGATATCCCCGTTGTGATTAACGGCAACGGTCACAAGTTCGAGGGTTTCATTATCGCCAAAGAATATCGTTACCTAGACACAACCCAAGGTACACAAGTCAAATACAGTACGACGGGGAAAAACGACGGTAACTATAGCGACAATGACATTCACGTCGACGACAACGGCAATGTTTACAGCCTTGTGGCAGAGGGCAATAGTGCAGAGGACAATATTGCTCTTGCACTTTGGAATAACGGTAACAATGTCTTTGGTCTGAATGCCAATTCGCATTTCAAAACGTTTAATGCGGCTTCGGGCGTTAATTATGCTTATGTCTATTACGACTTCGATTTGAACCTTGATGAGACGGCGTTCCGTGATGACCTTACAGGACAATTAATCCCGCTGTATAAGCTCGAAGACGGCAAGCAAGTTCGCGTCACGAAATGGGACGACGTAAATCTTTATGGCGAGGCAGAAAACGGTACGCGAAAGCCAATACCAAAAAAGATAACAAGCGATAACCTGAGTATAATAAAAGCCTTGACGCGTAGTAGCAAACTCAAAAACAGTAGCAAGTTAGATGAGTTTAGAGGAATAGTTTTGCTTGATGGTGATGACACTAATCTTACCCGCGATAATAATCCGATACCGCTTTACGACGAGGCAGGCAATCCCGTTTACTTCTGCGAAGATTATGTTAAGTTGACTGGTTCATACAACATATTCACGCTTGACACGATAACAGAAGGGGAACACGGCGATCCCGAAAATTCAAAAGAGTTCTTGCTGACGACTAAAATCTTGAACGTATCTGACACGAAAGAATGGATTTGAGTCTTAGTTCACAGCGTCGCGAGGAGAAATCCTTGCGGCGTTTTTTTATTGCAGGCGAACATGAATATTGACTGAAAGAAAATCTTTTGTTACAATCAGCCAAAATACTCGTCGGATTTCTGAAGAGGTGAAAAATCTTGGCGAAGGTATATCAAGCAACGCACGTGGGCAAAGTGAGGTACAATAATGAGGACGCGTTGACAGTGATAGAGCCGCAAACATATGTAGTAGCGGACGGCATGGGCGGAGCTCAGGCGGGCGAGGTCGCGAGCCGAATGCTAATCGAGACTGTGGAAGGTTTCTTGTCGAAGACGCCGCGCCCTTGGGTCGAAAAAGTTTTGGCGCAGTCGATACTCCTTGCGAACGATAAAATCCTAAACACGGCACGGCGGCACAACGAGTATCACGGCATGGGCACGACGGCGACGATTCTATCACTGGACGGAATGACGGCACACTTTGCACACGTGGGAGACAGTCGGATTTATCTGCTTCGGGGCGAGGATTTCCAGCAGATAACCGAAGACCATAGCTACGTTGAAACTTTGGTGAGGCGCGGCGAGCTTACGGCGGAGCAGGCACGCCTTCACCCGATGAAAAATGTTTTGACGCAAGCAGTCGGCGCGATGGCTAACCTTCATATCGACGCGGGGAATTTCTTAGCGCAAAGCGGCGACAGGTTTCTGCTTTGCACAGACGGCTTGACTAATATGGTTGAGGACGCCGACATTAAAAAGATTTTGCAGACCGCCGAACAGCCCGCCGAAGCACTTATAGAAGCCGCGCTAGAATTTGGCGGCAGGGATAATGTTACCGTTATCGTCGCAGGAGTTGATTAGCAATGGTACGCGAAATTTTTTGTTGTGCGTTGAACTTCTTTCAGGCGATGCGAGGCGCGATTGACTTTGCCTGCCGCATTGCCCACGACGCATTGATTTAAGGGGCGAAGAAAATGATTCAGCGAGTCTTGAGCGGGCGATATGAGCTGGAAGAGAAAATCGGGAGCGGCGGCATGGCTGAAGTCTACAAAGCTCACGACCGACTTTTAGCTCGTCCCGTGGCAATAAAAATCCTCCACGCGGAATATCGTTCGGACGTGGAATTCATAGAGCGTTTTCACCGCGAGGCTAAGTCAGCGGCTCGGCTTTCGCACCCAAACATTGTCAGCATTTACGACGTTGGCGTTGCGGGCAATGACCATTATATCGTTATGGAGTATGTGCAGGGCAACACGCTTAAAAAGAAAATGCAGGATGAAGGACCGCTTGACCTGTTGACGGCTACGCGCATTGCCAAGGACATTGCCAACGGCTTGACCCACGCGCACGCCAATAACATTGTTCACTGCGATATTAAGCCGCACAATATCTTGATGACCGAGGACGGGCACGCGAAGATTACGGATTTTGGAATAGCCCGCGCCGTCACGGAGTCGACGCTGACTTATGGCGGGAGCGTCGTCGGTTCAGTCCATTACTTTTCACCAGAGCAGGCACGCGGCGGAGCGATTACCCCGAAATCTGACGTGTACTCGGTGGGGATTGTGCTTTATGAAATGCTGACGAATCGTCTGCCGTTCACGGGCGACAATCCGTTTACAATCGCAATGAAGCACGTCGAGGAGGAGCCGATTGCGCCGAGCCGTTATCGTCCGCAAATCCCGCCGATGTTGGAAGCAATCGTTTGCCGCACGATGAGCAAAAGCCCAGAGATACGACCGACGAGCTTTGAACTAGTGCAGGAGCTTTCAAAAGTCGAGGCGGCGTTGAGTGTGACGGTTAAGAGCGACCCAGACGCCACGCAAGTTTTGCCGCGAACCGAGATACCGCCGCGCCGCGCAGTCCGCACACAGGAAGAACCAGTTACGGAAGAGCCAGTCGAGCAAAAGCCCTTCTACAAGTCGAAAGTCTTTATCATGATGATGGCGTTGGTTTTAATGTTAGGCTTCGGCGTGGGGATATTCGCGGCGTTCGGCAAAGTCCTAAACACTGAAGAGACCGTGACAGTTCCCGAAGTCAAAGGTAAGCAGTTGGCATTGGCGCGGCAGATTTTGGAAGATAATAAGTTGCGGGTGAACGTCGCCGAGACTTATGACGCGAACGTACCGGCGGGGCAAGTCGTCTCTCAAGACCCCGATGTTGGCAAGACGGTTAAGAGCGATAGACTGGTTACGATTTACGTTAGCAAGGGCGGCGAGTCAATCGACATGCCAGACTTAGCGGGGCTTGCCAAGTCTGCGGCGATTGAACGGCTTCAAAAGCTCGGCTTGAATTTGGGTAGCGTCTACGAAAAAGAATCGTCCAGCGAACCAGGAACAGTCCTATCGCACGACCCGACGACTGGCACGAAGATTAATCGCGGGCAAGTGGTTGATTTAATTGTTTCACGCGGCGAACCCGAAAAGAAGGTTGAGGAAGTCAAAGTTACGCGGGAATATACGCACGTCCCGAACGTCGAGAATGCTAGCCTAAGCGTCGCGGAAAGTGGCATAGAGGGTCGCGGTCTGCGCGTCGGCTCCGTCACGTATGAAGAAAGCACGCAGGCGGAAGGCACGGTTATTGCGCAGGATCCTGCGCCCGATGCTGAAATTGAGGTCGGCTCGTCAGTCGATTTGGTGATTGCCCGTCGCGCAGAACCCGAACCTATTCGCGAGCCTGAACCAGAACCCGTCCGCGAACCCGAATCGGAGCCGCAATCAAATCCGATTCAAGACGACGTGCCCAGCCGCGAAGGCGACCAGGCTAAGGAGCGATGATATGATTGGACGCGTGATAAAGTTTTATAACAGTTTCTTCTTCGTGAAAGTCGAAGGCGAGCTTATCCCGTGCAAGCTACGTGGACTGCTCAAGCGTGATAAAAAAGTTGGCGGGGCAGTTTGCGTAGGGGACTTCGTGGAAATTTCTAGGCTAAAAGATAAAAGCGGCGTGATTGAATCCGTTCAGTCGCGCCGAAATATTTTATTGCGCCCCTTGATAGCCAATGTCGACAGAGTAATCCTAACCTTTGCTGTCGACGCGCCGAGACTGCACCCGCTCCTTTTGAATCGTCTCCTAGTCCTAGCCGAGAAGTCACAGCTTGCCGAGATAATCATTTGCGTGAACAAGATTGACTTAGCGGCGGAGGAAAATTTTTTGGCGGAGTATGAGCCGCTGTATAAAGTCCTGCGGGTGTCAGCGAAGATGGGCGCGGGCGTCGACGAGCTTAAGGAAATTTTATCGGCGGGCGTAACGGTCTTTGCGGGACCGAGCGGCGTCGGGAAGTCGTCACTGCTAAACGCGATTGATTCGAGGCTAAAGCTTAAGGTTGGTTCCGTCAGCGAAAAGATTTTGCGCGGCAAGCACACGACGCGAATATCCGAACTGATTGAATACGGCGGCGGCTTCTTGGTCGATACGCCGGGTTTCAGTGCAGTTGACTTATCGGAGGCAGGTCTTGATAAAAAAAATCTGTGGCACTGCTTTAAAGAGTTCGTGCGGTACGCGGGCGGCTGTAAGTTCCTAAATGTCTGCTCACATAGTCACGAGCCGGATTGCGGCGTTAAGGCGGCAGTCGCTCGCGGGGATATTCTTCGCGAACGCTACGAATCATATCTGACGTTGCTGGAGGAAGTCGGCAAGTAAGCAGGAAAAAATTTTCATTGCCCGAATCAAGACGGCAAAGGAGGCAATACAAATGACAATCATCACTAAGGACGGAAGTTTAGCGGAGGTCGACGGCGCACAGGCTCTGCACGCACTGCGGCACACCGCCTCGCATATCATGGCGCAAGCGATAAAGCACCTTTACGGTGGCGCGGACGGTCGAGGCGTTCAGCTTGCAATAGGTCCGGCGATTGACACGGGCTTTTATTACGACATCGACACCGAGCACAAGATAACCGACGACGACTTAGCCGAAATCGAACGTGAGATGAAAGCTATCGTTAAGCAGAATCTCAAGCTGGAACGGACGACGCTTAGCCGAGCCGACGCCTTGAAGAAGTTTGCGGACGAGGGCGAGACTTATAAGGTCGAACTGATTGAGGCATTGCCCGAAGACGCGGAAATAAGTTTGTTCACGCAGGGCGACTTCACTGACCTCTGCGCGGGACCGCATGTTCAATCGACGGGTAAAGTTAAGGCGTTCAAACTCATGAGCATTGCGGGCGCGTATTGGCGTGGCGACGAGCATAACAAGATGTTGCAGAGGATTTACGGCACGGCTTTTGAGACCAAGGACGACCTCAAGGCTTATCTGACCATGCTTGAGGAGGCGGCGCGGAGAGACCATCGCAAGCTAGGCAAGGAGTTGGATTTATTCAGCCTGCATGATGAAGGTCCTGGCTTCCCGTTCTTCCACCCAAACGGCATGATTATTCAGAACGAGCTGTTAAATTATTGGCGCGAGGTTCATCGTCGCTACGGCTATCAAGAGATTAAGACGCCGATAATCCTTAACCGTAAGCTGTGGGAAACTTCTGGGCATTGGGATCATTACAAGGAGAACATGTACTTCACGAAGATTGATGAGGAGGATTACGCCGTTAAGCCCATGAATTGTCCGGGCAGTATGCTCGTCTACAATACGCACGTTCACAGCTACCGCGATTTGCCGTTGCGTTTGGCGGAATTGGGCTTGGTTCATCGGCACGAGAAAAGCGGCGTGCTCCACGGCTTGTTCAGGGTTCGCAACTTCACGCAGGACGACGCCCATATTTACATGACGCCCGCGCAGGTCGAGACGGAAATCCAAAAGACGATTGACTTGTTCGACGAGGTTTATAAAACGTTCGGGCTGTCGTATAAGGCGGAACTGTCCACGCGCCCCGAAAACTCAATGGGCGACGACGAGACTTGGGAACTTGCCACCGAGGCACTAAGGAAGGCTTTGGAGCATCGCGGGCTTGAATACGTCGTCAACGAGGGCGACGGCGCGTTTTATGGTCCTAAGATTGACTTCCACTTGAAAGACTCAATCGGTCGTACGTGGCAATGCGGCACGATTCAGCTTGATATGCTCCTGCCGGAGAAATTCGACCTCAACTACATTGGCGAGGACGGAGAAAAGCACCGCCCGATTATGGTTCATCGCGTGGTTTATGGCAGTATCGAACGGTTCATCGGCATATTGATTGAGAATTACGCGGGCGCGTTCCCCGTGTGGTTGGCTCCCGTGCAGATTGAACTTCTTCCGATAACCGACAAGCACGCCGCCTACGCCAAAGAACTTGCCGATAGACTTTTCAAGCTCAACATTCGCGCAGAGGTCGACGACCGCAACGAGAAGATTAACAAGAAGATTCGCGACAGCCAGGTTAGGAAGATTCCTTACACGGTTGTTATCGGCGACAAGGAGACGGAGACAGGCACTTTGCCGATTAGGAAATACAGCGCGAAGGATAGCTTAAGCATGAACGTCGACGATTTTATTGCTTACGTCCAAGAAAAGATTTCGACCCGCGACCAGACCTTCTGAAATAATTTTACGCAAACAAAAAGCGACGAGCCTTTAAAGCCCGCCGCTTATTTTTATTCTACGGCTGTCCCTTCGACAGGCCCTTTCCAATCGATAATGCCGCCCATCGTGTAGACTTGAGTATAGCCTTTTTCGATAAGAACCTTTGCAGTCAGCCGCCCGCGATTACCGTCGCCGCAATAGGTGATAAGCGGCGCATCTTTATCGGGTATCTTCGCGAAGTTATCCGCTACAGCAGCTTCAAGCGGAAAATGAATTGCTCCTGGGATATGCCTCATCTCGTAATCCTTCGGGAAACGACAATCCAAAAGTTTGGCGTTGGGATTCTCCGCTAAAATCTTCATTGCCTCTTCTTGGCTAATCTGCTTGTAAGTTGGAATCTCCGAACCTTCGAGCTTGCCTGTCCAATCGACTATGCCGCCCATGTCGTAGACGTTCTTATATCCGTTGTCAGCTAGAATCTTAGCCGCGTCCTCAGCACGCCGCCCCGTCCAGCAGTAAGCTATAATCGTTGCGTCCTTGTCGGGGAGTTTGGAGAAGTCGCCCGCCTTCAAGTCTTCAATCGGCACGAGCAAGGCGTTTGGAATATGTTTCTTGTCGAACTCCTCTTGCGTCCGCACGTCCAAAATAATTGCGTCGGGATTAGCGGCAATCATCTTTTTAGCTTCGGGTTGCGTCAGGTGCTTAAAGTTTCCTCCGCCGCAACCCGCACACAACGCGACGACCAGAATCATCAACGCGGATAAAAGTTTTTTCATCTCAAGACCTCCGTTAGTGTCTCAATCATCTTCTGTATATCGAGCGGCTTGGCAATGTGGCTGTTCATGCCCGCCTCCCTTGCCGCCTGTATGTCTTCGGTGAAGGCGTTCGCCGTCATTGCGATTATCGGAATCTGTGCTAGCTTTTTGTCCTTGAGCGCACGGATTTTTTTCGTCGCCTCGTAGCCGTTCATGACTGGCATTTGCACATCCATTAGCACGCAATCATAATCGCCGGGCTTGCTCGCCGCGACTTTCTCATAGGCAATCTTGCCGTTCTCCGCCGTGTCGAGTCCAAAGCCGAACTCCGACAGAATCATTGACGCTATCTCGCGGTTGACTTCGTTATCTTCGACTAGTAGCAGTTTAACCTTGCTGAAGTCAATCTCCTTAGCGGGTTGCGTCTGTTCGATTGCGACTTCTTCTGGCTCGTCGACTACGGGGAAATCAACGCGAACGATAAACTCTGTGCCCTTGCCAAGCTCCGTCTCAACGTCAATCGTCCCGCCCATTAGCTCAACGATGCTTTTAGTAATCGACATGCCTAAGCCCGTGCCTTGAATGTTGCTAACGGTTCGGTCTCGTTCATAGGCGGCGAACACTTTCTTAGCAAACTCCGGCGTCATGCCCATGCCCGTATCCTTTACGCGCAATTCATAGGAGCCGACCTCTTCCGTGCCGCCGACCTGCCTTAGCGTAACTGTCACCGAGCCGCCTTCGGGCGTGAACTTAAAAGCATTGCTAATCAGGTTCAGCAGGACGCGATTAAGGCGGGGCGTGTCGCACATAACGGTTTTATTCATCACGTGTTCGATATTGACGGCGAAGCGCAAGCCCTTAGTCTCCATTTGCGTTGCGAACAGGTCGCGCACCTCGTCCAATGCCTTGACTATGTTTGACTTCTGCGGGTCGAGTTCCATTTTGCCGGACTCAATGCGGCTCATGTCCAGTATATCGTTTATCAAGCTTAGCAGGTGATTGTTCGACGCCTCAATTTTGTCTAGGTAGTCCTTAGTCCTCTGCGGCAAGCCTGGTTCCTTCTTGATTAGGTTCGTGTAGCCGATAATCGCGTTCATGGGCGTTCGTATATCGTGGCTCATGTTCGATAGGAACGTTGACTTCGCTTTATTGCTCCGTTCTGCTTGAACCTTCTGCAGTTCCATGTTGCGTTCGCGTTTCATCATCAGGTTGTAGATATTGAACATGATAAACAGCGTGATTGCCACCAAGCCCATTTGCATGAAGTTATGCCGCGTCAAAGATTCGCTGACGATTT
>JAFQZB010000335.1 GCA_017406175.1 Selenomonadaceae bacterium
AATCAATGACGCCGTACATAGTGCCGTGGTCGGTTATCGCTAGGGAAGTCATGCCGAAATTTTTAGCCGCGTCCAAAAGGTCATTAATCCTCGCCGCGCCGTCTAGCAAGCTGTATTCCGTATGAACGTGCAGATGCGTAAAGCTCATCCGTCAAAACCTCCCTCCGAAAATTTTTCTGCGATTATACCAAAGACGCGGCGTTTGTTCAATTACGCAGGGCAAGCCGTTTGACTTTAAGAATTTCTCTGCTAAACTGCCGCTAAGGAGATGATTGAAATGCTTAAGCTTAGACCACGTAGGTTGAGACTGAACGAAAATCTGCGCTCAATGGTTCGTGAAACTAGTTTATCCGTCAAAGATTTGATTTACCCGCTGTTCGTGGTGGCGGGCGAACATGTCCGCGAAGAAATTCCCTCAATGCCCGACTGCTATCATCTGTCCGTTGATAATGCCGTCGAGCTTGCCAAGAAAATTTCCGCGTTGGGAATTCCCGCCGTCGAAGTCTTCGGCTTGCCAGAGTACAAGGACGAGGTCGGCTCCAGTGCGTGGGATATGAATAGCCCTGTGCAACGCGCTATCGCTGCCATAAAAAAAGCCGTGCCCGAACTCGTCATCGTCGGCGACGTGTGCCTTTGCCAATACACCAGCCACGGTCATTGCGGCAAACTCTGCGGACATTACGTTGACAATGATGAGACGCTTAAGCTCCTGCAAAAGGTCGCAGTAAGTCAGGCGGAGGCGGGCGCGGACATCGTTGCCCCCTCGGACATGATGGACGGACGCATTGCCGCAATCCGCGACGCCTTAGACGCTCGGAACTTTTGCAACGTCTCAATCATGAGCTACGCCGTTAAATATGCCTCGGCTTACTATGGTCCTTTCCGCGACGCCGCAGACTCCGCGCCCCAATTCGGAGACCGTAAGCAATATCAAATGGACTTCGCCAACAGTCGCGAGGCTCTTAAGGAAGTCGAACTCGACCTTGCCGAAGGCGCAGATATTATCATGGTCAAGCCCGCCCTCGCCTATCTCGACATCGTTAGCAAAGTCCGTGAGCAAATCAATCGCCCCGTAGCCGTCTACAATGTCAGCGGTGAATATGCTATGGTCAAAGCCGCCGCCGCAAACGGTTGGATTGATGAAAAGCGTATCGTCGTAGAGAACCTAACCGCTATGAAACGAGCCGGCGCGGACATTATCATCACCTATCACGCAATCGACTTCGCGCAGTATTAAAAAAGCTCCTTCGGCTAATGTCGGAGGAGTTTTTAGTTTGCTGTCAATTTTTACTGCTTAAGCTCGGCTAGGAATCTCTTAACGGCGTCTTGCCAGGTCGGAAGACGTTCAAAGCCCGCCTCGTCGAGTGACTTTTTGCTAAGCCTCGAATTGAACGGACGCCGCGCAGGGGTCGGATATTCAATCGTGGGAATGCCTTCGACCTCAACGCTAAGCCCGGCTTGCTCGAAAATCTCTTTGGCGAAGTCCGCCCACGAACAAAAGCCCTCGTTGCTCGCGTGGTACGTTCCGAACTTCTCAGTGCCTGCCATGTCAGCCAGAAGCCTCGCTAAGTCAACCGTGTAAGTCGGGCTACCTATCTGGTCATTGACGACGCGCAATTTGTCTCTAGTCTCGGCTAGCCGCAACATCGTCTTAACAAAGTTCTTGCCGTTGATGCCGAAGACCCAACTAACCCGAACGATAAAATGCCGGTCAAGAATCGTGCTAACAGAGTTCTCGCCCAAAAGTTTGCTGTAGCCGTACATGTTTACGGGCTTTTTCTCGTCGTGGACTTCGTAAGGCGTGTGCCCATCGCCGCCGAAAACATAATCCGTGCTAACGTAAATCATCTTGGCTCCGACTTCGCGGCAAGCCTCCGCAACCCAACGCGTCCCGAATCCGTTTACAGTCAAGGCAAGCTCGCTTTCGGACTCCGCCTTATCAACCGCCGTGTAAGCCGCACAATGAATGACGACTTCTGGCTTTTGCTCTAAGATAAAATCTTTCGCGCCCGCCTCCGTCGTCAAGCTAAGTTCGTTGCGTGTGGTGCCGATGACCTCGACGCCGCGCCGCTCCAATTCCTTTACAACGTCGAAACCAAGTTGCCCCGTGATACCCGTTACTAAAATCATTTCATAACCTCCAATCTTTTCGCAATTCTAGCACAGCAATTTATTTCGTCAACGGGGGCTTGCGCCGATTGAATTTCTGCTGTTAAAATAACCGGCAACGAACACTAAGCGAGGCGAACAACTTGAGACTGACGAGCGAGGCGGCTTTGAAACTCTTCACGGACGGCGACTTATTGGAGTTGGGCAAGCAAGCCGACGCCGTGCGCAAAAAAATTTTCGGCGACGTGGTGACTTTCATCATAGACCGCAACATAAACTATACGAACGTCTGTAAGAACGAGTGCAAGTTCTGCGCGTTCTACCGTCGGGCGAATCATAAGGACGCTTACCTTTTGACGCACGAGGAGATTTTGCAAAAGGTTCAAGAGACCGTCGCGGCGGGCGGGACGCAAGTCATGATTCAGGGCGGCTTACATCCCGACTTGCCGCTAAGCTACTACGAAAACATGCTCCGCCTTATCAAAAAGAATTTCGATATAACAATCCACTCGTTCACGGCAACGGAAATTCAGCACTTCGCGAACGTCGCGGGCTTATCAATCCTTGAGACGTTAAAGCGACTTCAAGCGGCGGGCTTAGACAGTTTGCCCGGAGGCGGGGCGGAAATCCTCGTTGACGACGTGAGGCGGCGTATCAGCCCAAAGAAAATCTCGGCGGGCGATTGGCTAAGCGTCATGAGGGCGGCGCACTCAATCGGCATGAAATCAACCGCAACGATGGTTATCGGCTTCGGCGAGACTTTAGCGCAAAGACTAGAACACATGCAGAAGGTTCGCGACCTGCAAGACGAAACCGGCGGCTTTCGGGCGTTCATCACGTGGACTTATCAGCCAATGCATACCGCGCTCGGCGGCGAAAAAGTTTCAGCGCAAGATTACATGAAGACGCTTTCAATGACGCGAATCTTTATGGACAACGTGGAACACATTCAAGGCTCGTGGGTCACTCAGGGCGAACGAATAGGGCAACTGACTTTGGCTTTTGGGGCTGATGATCTAGGCTCAATCATGCTTGAAGAAAACGTCGTGCGGGCGGCGGGCACAAGCTTTGAAATGTCAACGCGCAAGATGATTGACTTAATCCGCTCGGCAGGACGAATCCCCGCGCAACGCAATACACGCTATGAAGTCCTTAGGAAATTTTAGGCGGGAGGTGAGGCGGTGGACGACAAGAAATGCGACTTGCAGAAAAACCTTCAGCAGATGATGAAGACAACTAAGCAATCAGACCTTGAACGCGCCCTTCAACGCATGATGCAGACGACTAAATCAAACGACTTAAAGCAGGCATTCGAGAAGATGATTCACGTGACACGCTCCTTTGACCAAGAAGTCGAGCAACGGCAGAAGGAACAGGAACAAAACATCGCCGACGCCTTCCAGAAAATGATTCGGCTGTCGCGTTCGCTGGAGCTTGAGAACGAAGAGCAACTTGCACGCGAAGAGGCGGAAAAAGAAGCAGAAGCTAAACGGAACGAGAAAAAGATTGACAAGGTTAAAAAGAAAGTCCCGCGCAGAATTCGGAGCTTCCCCGCCGCCTTCCGTCGCAACCCAAAAGCCGTCATAAAGTATTTCCTCGGCATGGCATTGGGGCGCGTGCTGGCTATCGTGCTGTATGTGCTAATGGCGTTTATCCCAGCGTTGCCCGTGCCCGACGCCCTAGCGAACATGAGCAAGCCGCCCGCGTTCCTGGGCACGGCGTTTAACTCAATGCGTTCGTTCGTCACGGACTTTAACCCGCAAATGATTATGGCGACAGTCACGAGCATACCGACGGACATAAACAAAATCATTCAGAAGGTCGGAGAGTTCTTCACGTTCTATGCAAAGCGTGCGTGGGCGTTCACTGTGCGGGCGGTTCGCCACCCTAAGCTTGCCTTCGACGACGTGCGCAAAATGGTTCGGGAGAAAACGCCGCTGTTCATTCGGCTGGCAAGGGCGGCAGTCAGCGTGGTGTTCTCGTTCCTGCTGATAAAGCTGGCGATGATTTTCCTCCTGCCGCTGTTCGGTGGTATCGCACTGACTGTCTTGGGTATCAAGGTCTCGATAATCCTGTTCGTTATCGCCCGAATGATTGCGGACAAGGTCGGCGAACTCATCGGCAAATACGTCTTCAATGGCGGCTTGAAACTCGTACATTTGGCGAAAACTATCCGCGAGTCGCAGGTCGTGAAAGCTATCGGCGATTACCTTAAGGAGTGGCTCAATCAGGCTACAAATAAAAAATGACGCATGACGCGCCATTGAAAGTTCAAAGCTCCCTAAGCAGTCCACTGACCATTAGAAAGCTAACAGCCAAGAAGACTAAACAACCTAGCACGAAGATTATCCAATCGGGCTTGTACCGCCAAATGATTTCGCCGCTCAAGCGTTCAAGTGACAACGTAGAATTTTTTTCGGCAACAGGCAGATAAATCAACGCGCCGAGCATAAGTCCAAAAATTAAAATGCCAAGCAGACCAATGATAACGTCGAACGGCGGCACCTCGAATAATCCCGAAAATGCATCTCCTACTGAATTCATTCACTCAACCTCCGATTCAGTCCAAAGCACGATTTTTTTTTGCTCACGGGTTTTTCTAAGGTCGATGATTCGCTGATTGCGCGAGCCGCAGAACTGTAGCTCCAAATCCCGCAGACCTTCGATAAATTCTCCGTCAATCATTACGTCGACATTCTCAAGCAAGGGTTCGGCGTCGGGCGGTAGCTCCTCGAAAGTGTAGCCCGTGTAGCACCAGACACTTAGCCCGAAACTTTTAGCGGCGCGGGCTATCTCGTTAGCCGCCTCGACTTGCAAGAACGGTTCGCCGCCCGTCAACGTGATTCCGTCTAAGAGCGGATTTTTTTTTATCTGGGCGATAATCTCTGCCGTGTCAATCAGTCGTCCGCCGTCTAGCGCGTGCGTCTCTGGATTATGACAGCCCTCGCAACGCCGCGGGCAACCCTGCATGAAGATTGCAAAGCGTATCCCGTCCCCGTCCACATAACTTTCCGATACCAGCCCCGCTATACGAATCAACAAAAAAAATCACCTTCC
>JAFQZB010000336.1 GCA_017406175.1 Selenomonadaceae bacterium
ACGAAAAAAATTAGCCGCCAGCTTTAAGCCGACGGCTTTTAAAATGTTAATGGCATTGTCTCCAAGCTTCGACGAGTTCACGTGCCGCAAGCCTGGGATTATCTGCGCCTGCGACAGCTGAGACTACGAAGAACCCTGCAACGTTTGTAGCGGCAAGGGCGGGAATGTCTTTTAGCTTGACGCCGCCGCCGACCACAATCGGACGAGGACTGACTTTGACGAGTTCAGCAATCTCTTTAAAGCCGTGCGTGATAAATCGCCCGTCCGAAGTCTTGCCCGCGTCAAGTTTCGTCTCCGTAGCGTGCAAAGGTCCCGCGCCGAAGTAATCTATCTGCGACACGTCCGCCGCCTTAACGTAATCGATAAGCTCTTCCGTCCGTGCGCTCAAGCCGACAATCGAATCCGCGCCCAAGTACTTCCTGCACACATCAACGGGAATATCGCTTTGCCCCACGTGCACGCCGTCAACTTTAATGCCCGCGTCCCGCGCCGCTAACACAACGTCAAGCCTATCATCGACGAGCAGGGCAACCGAATCACTCTTGCCAAGCTCCCGAATCGCCGCCGCAGACTTATCTAAGGTATCAATCATCTCGCGGGCAGTGGCGACCTTCGACCTTATCTGAATGCAAGTAAAGCCTTCACTGACAGCCGCCGCCACGACCTCTTCAACAGGGCGCGTCGTATTCTCTTGACCGATAACCAGATAAGCTGAAATGTCTAGCCGTTCACGTATGCTCATCTTTTGCCTCCGAAGCGTCCTAGCGTCTGCCGTATCCTGTCTTCTACGGATTGCGGCTTCTCGTTTAATGCCTCGTTAAGTCTGTCCAGCTTGCCTTCCATCATGCCTTCTACGCCGGGGCGAATATCAGCCTTCAAGACGACCTCGGTACGGATTCCCTTTTCCGCCAAAACGAAAGTCGCACGCTTAACAACGTCCATGACCTTATCCCAATCGCCCTCAATCTCCGTGAACATCGAAGTTGTTTTATTGGGCAAGCCCGACTCGCGGATAACCTTGACGACCTCGGCGACGTGTTTGCTAAGTTCATCGCCGACGCCCACGGGCGCAATCGCTACGGCAATCAACGTATTCAATTCAAACCCTCCTTAAACATTGCATCAAACATTTTATCGAACGAGCCAACTGCACGGAACTTGCCCGCGACCTCTTCGGCTGTCAACTCGTACAAGCTGTCGAGGAAATTGACTTTAAAGCTTGCGGGCGTTGAGGCTAGAGCCGCCGCCTTAGAGCCTGCCAAGTTAAACATAGTCGTTGCAGTCAATGCCGCGATAAACGGGGTGGCGACCGTCAGATAAATCGCCATGACGCCGCCGAGTGCACAACCGCTACCCGTTATCTTCGTGAACAGTTCCGAGCCGCCCGCGCAGAGGATTTCTTCCTTGCCGTCGGTGACCAAATCTTCCGCGCCAGAGACCGCGACCGCTCCGCCCGTGAACTTCGCAAGCTCAAGTGCCGCAGTCTTAGCGGCGGAAACTTTTTCCGTTGAGTCGACACCGCGAACCGTTCCGCCCGTCTCGACTAATCCCCATAGCTTAGCAAGCGCGATTATCTCCGAAGCATTTCCGCGAACGATTGACGGCTTAAACTCTTTAAACTGCTTTAAGATGTCCGTTCGCAAACTTGATAATCCGATGCCCACGGGGTCGAGTGTCCAGGGCGTTTGATTTGCTTGCAGGGCTCGCGCAGTCTTCGGTAGTGTGTCGGCGTAGAAGGGCAGAGCCGTTCCCATGTTGATATAAAGTGCCGGCGCAAGCTTAGCCATTGCCTCGCACTCGTCAGCAAGGTAGAGCATAGCCGCCGAGCCTCCGACCGCAAGTTGAGCATTGGCGACGAAGTCTTGGGTGACGGTGTTGGTTATCGACGGTGCCAAAGGATTTTTCTCGCGTACCTGGTCGACTGCCCGTGCCATTGCCTCGCGGATTTGTTCTTCTGTCAATGTAATCACTCCTTAAACGTAAAAGGACGTTGCCGCACGCAACGCCCTTAGTAGTTTCTTTATTGGTGACGCCTAAGGGATTCGAACCCTTGAACCCGCCGTGAGAGGGCGGTGTCTTAACCACTTGACGAAGGCGCCGAATCACTGCGCCGCATAATACCACGGCGGATAATTTTCGTCAAGCAAAAAATTTTTTCAACACTTGAATTGCCGTCTTCGACTTATATAATAAACGCAATGTAAAAGCGGTTCTGATTTTTGGAAAGGAGAGCGTTGTGATGAGCGGAAATACTTCCAACAAAGTTAGGCTGACCTCTGGCAATGACACCTACGACAACACCTCAGAAGACGCGACGATAGCTGCACTCGGCGGTAATGACACGCTTAGCAATTCGGCAAGCGAAGTATCACTAAACGCAGGCTACGACGATGATTACGTTTATAACTCTGGCACTTACTCAAGGATAATCGGCAATGCGGGTGCTGATACGATTTACAACGACGACGGCGACCGCTCTTATCTTTCTGGCGGCGAAGGCAGGGATTCAATCTATGCTTACGATAACGACTATGTCACGGTTAGCGCGGGTTCGAGCAAAGACACTATCGGAGGCATGTTCGATTCTTCGTCAATCAATGGCGGCGAGGGTAGCGACTTAATCTCAATCGAGGGTAGCTTTAATACAATCAAAGGCGGCAAGGGAAATGATACTATTTACGGCTATGATGCCTCCGTCTTATATCTTTACAGCTCCGGCGACGGCAACGACGAAATTTATAACTGTAGCTCCAAAGACACTTTGCAAATCGGCGGCGGCTTTGGCTCTTACTATTCACAGACGAGCGGCAACGATGTATTGGTTTCAGTCGGTAGTGCTGTAATCACTTTGAGCGGCGCGGCAAACTTATCGCTCAATATCCAAGGAACCTTTACGAAACCAACAGACTCGAAGAAAATTACTTTGACTTCGGGCAATGACACCTACGCTAACACAGTGCAGGGCGCGACGATAGCGGCACTCGGCGGCGATGATAATCTCTCCAACACGGCAAGCAGCGTATCAATCGACGCGGGTTCTGATAATGATTACGTCATTAACACGGGCAATTCCTCAAAAATCCTAGGCGGCGACGGAGCTGATACCCTTGAAAACGACGGCAACCGAGTGACCATTGACGCTGGCACGGGTAACGACACTATCATTAACAAATCTGGCTATTACGTGTCAATCAATGGCGGCGCGGGCGCGGATGTGGTCTCTTTGTTTTTAAACCAGAGAGGAGTTACGATTTCTGGCGGCAAAGGCGATGATACCATTTATGGCAGTAGCAATAACTCCTATGGCGTCTTATATCAGTACAGCGCGGGCGACGGTAGAGATAAGATACTTAACTGGAGCTCAAGCGATTCACTTACAATCACAGGTGCCAGTGCTTTGACCAGCGTGCTAAGCGGCAATGATGTCTTGATAAATGTCCCAGGTAGCGGCGCAATAACTCTAGGCGATGCTAAGGGCAAGACGATTAATGTTTATCCCGCTGTAATCACAACGCCCAAGCCTAACCCCGTTATAAGTCAGCAGGAAGTCATCAAGAAATTTATTAGCTATCTCGACACAACCAGCTATTCGGGCACGACGGCACTTAATGAGGCGGTTCGGGTTGCTACGGGCGGCTACTTCAGCAATGTACAAGCCGCTATCAATCGTATGATTTCAGATTGTAGAAGTGCGAGCAGTGCAAATGACTTCTTGATAAACTACTGCGACATAATCCTAGACAACGACGACACGGGAGCTATCACGGGTTCGGACGCGGGCGGCTCGTCAACTAAGACTGCAGAAAGCATTATCCCGGAAAGCGGCAGATTGGATACGAGCTTTAATGGTACTTCCTTCGCGACGAACGGCTTGACTTTCTATCTTTCCAAAACGAATCTGTCTAACGATGAGCTGTACATTTGGCGCGCGCTCAAGACATGGTGGGCTAACGAAAGCTTGAGCCTCATTAAACAATCCTACGGCTACAGCTTCCGCGATTCCGATGTTACCTTCAATGATACCACCGTAGAATTTGAAAACACTCCTGGCGGCTTCTTAGCCTCAACGAACGGTTCCTATCTGACCATAAACAAATACTACTACTACAACTTCTCAAACACCGACGTGAACGGCATTAGTCCTGACAGTGAAGCGTACCTCGACAGGATTATTTCTCATGAATTGACCCACGCGGCAATGATGGCTAAAGTCAATGGCTTTTGGGACTTGCCGCAATTTATAACGGAGGGCATGGCGGAACTCACTCACGGCATTGACGACACGAGAACAGGAACCATTTTAAATCTTGCCAAGAGTCCTAGTGCCCTGCAAAGCTCTTTGGCGTTGACTTCCGGGACGGGCGATACCGATGCTTATGCGGGCGGCTATATGTTCTTGCGCTATCTGGCTAAGTACGGCTCGGAGCATTATGGCTCCTCCAGTTCAGCAGTCAGCAATTCCGCGTCCAATAACTCAACCATTAGCGGTTCACTCTTGACACTCTACAAATCTTTCACGGCGGATACGGTTGACCTGATGACTTATCCCGACAAAGTTAGGAGCCTCGACGCGACGGCTCTCGACAAGGGGCTTACGGTCTTCGGCAAGGCAACGTCGAATTCAATAGCGATGGGCGCGGGCAATGACACCGTTCACGCCAACACCGGCAACGACACCATAAGCGGCGGCGCAGGTGATGACATTCTTAACGGCGACGCGGGCAACGACTCTATAAGCGGCGGCACGGGGGACGATACTTTAAGCGGCGGCACGGGCAATGACACTCTAACGGGCGGCGCAGGTCGTGATGTCTTCCTTCACAAGGCGGACAATGATTTCATCAGCGATTACGTTGCTGGCGAAGACCCAATCAAACTCGCTAGAGAACACGCTAAGATAACTTCCGTCTCGTTGAGCGGCAAGGACGTTATATTGAGCGTCGACTCCGATTCAATCACCGTAAAGGACGGCAAAGGCAAAAATATCACCGTGACCGATTACAGCGGCGGCACGACCTCTTATGTTCATGGCGGCAAAGGCAATGACAGCCTCTGGGGAAGTGCGGACGCGGACAAGTTCATTTACACGGCGGGCGATGATGTTATCTTTGGCTTTGCAAACGAGGACACCCTTACGCTTGATAATCTGGCGTTCACGTCCTCTTACAAAGACAAAGCCCTTACATTGACTTTCGATAGCGGCTCGATAACGTTTAAAGAATTTACCGCTACGACCTTCCACATTGACAACGACACGTATAAAATCAGCGGCTCCAAACTCAAGAAGCAATGACACGTCCCCGATAAAAACTTTTTAATCCCGTTAATGCGACGGGATTTTTTTTACGATAAAATTAGAAATGATTTTTAGCAAGAAAGGAAGTAGCATTATGAGCAACAACTTTGGAAGTCCTCCGGGCAGTTCGTCTTCAAGTGTCTCTTGGAGCGGAGCAACTAAGTACACTTCAGCAGGCACGTACTCGAACAAGTCTTACACCTCCTCGACCGACGCTGAATGCGCAGTTCTCGTATCGCTGGCTTCGGGCACGGTCAATCTTATCAACCCGACAGTCACAAAGAGCGGCGGACCTTCTAACGCGGGCGACAACTACAACTTCTACGGCATTAACTCCGGAATCATGGCGATGGGCGGCGGCACCGTCTCAATCGTCGGCGGCTCTGTCACTACGACGGGCGTCGGGGCGAATGCTGTTTTTTCTTATGGCGGCAACGGCGGACAAAATGGCGTAGCGGGCGACGGCACCACCGTTTATATCGAGGACGTGACGATTAAGACTTCGGCAAGCGGTTCGGGCGGAATCATGACCACGGGCGGCGGCAAGATGATAGCGGAGGACTTGACGATAGTTACAAGCGGACAATCCTCCGCGCCGATAAGGACTGACCGCGGCGGCGGCTCGGTCACTGTCGATGGCGGCTCCTACACGTCAAACGGTCTCGGCTCGCCAGCGATTTATTCCACCGCTGATATTTTCGTTGAGGACGCGTCTCTCACGTCCAACTTGTCCGAAGGCGTCTGCATTGAAGGTCAAAACTCCGTCGTCTTAGAAGATTGCACCTTGACGGCAAGCAACACTTCGACCAATGGCAATGCTCAATTCCTAGACGCGGTTATACTCTATCAATCTATGTCGGGCGACTCGTCAAGCGGCACGTCAAGTTTTTCAATGACGGGCGGCGTTCTCAACAACACGTCGGGGCACCTCTTCCACGTCACCAACACGGCGGCGGTTATCAGCCTAAACGGAGTCACGATTAACGATAGCGGCGACGGCGTTTTATTATCGGTCTGCGACGACGGCTGGAGCGGCGCGTCTAACATTGCCACCCTAAACGCAAGCGGACAGATTTTGACGGGCGATATTCTCGTCGGCAGCGATTCGACTTTGACGCTTAACATCTCGGATTCGTCCACGTTTACGGGCAATCTTTCCGGCTCCATAACGAACGCAAAAGGCTCTTCCATTTCCACGAGCTTGGGAACCGTTAATGTCTCGTTGGATTCTTCTAGCAAGTGGTACTTGACTGGCGACACTTACGTTACGTCCTTTGAGGGCACGGCGGCGAACGTCATAACCAACGGCTACACGCTCTACGAAAACGGAACCGCTGTAGACGGCACGACGACTGATGATGACGATTCCAAATCTATCACGCTGACGACGGGCAATGACACGCTAGCCAACACGATAGCCGGCGCGACGATTCAAGCTCTGGCGGGCGATGACTCAATTAGAAACTACGCGGCGGCTACGGAAGTATCAATCGTCGGTGGCGCGGATAACGATACCATTCTAAACTACGGCGACTCCGCCACAATCCTTGGCACGTCGGGTTATAACTATCTTTGGAATAGCGCGGATTACGTTTCAATCGTCGGCGGCACGAGCAAGGACACTATCGAGAACACCTCCAACGGCAACTATGTAACCATTCGCGGCGGCAACGGTTCTGACGACATTGACAACGACGGTAGCTACGTGACGATTTCTGGCGGCGCGGGAGCTGATGATATTAGCAACGACGGCGCGAACATTTCGATAAGCGGCGGCACGGGCAACGACGATATTAGCAACAGCGGAGCAAACGTTTCAATCAGCGGCGATGCGGGGGCTGATGACATTGATAACGACGCTTCCAACGTTTCAATCGACGGCGGGGCTGGCAACGACACTATCGAGAACGAAGGCTCTAACGTGACGATTACTGGCGGCGCGGGCAATGATTCCATTTACAACGACGGCGGCGCGAACGTCTTATTCCAATACGCAGAAGGCGATGGCAACGATACTATCCGCGGCTTCAATTCGACCTCGACGCTTTCAATCGGGGACGGCGCAGGCTCCTATTCCACGACGACTAGCGGCAACAATATCATAGTGACTGTCGGCGACGAAACGATTATTTTAGTCGGCGCGGCTAGCTTGTCGGCTGTCAACATTGACGGCGTAGAAGAAGACCCGACGACTTTGACGATAACTGACGCTACAAGCTCGCCCGTGACAGTCAGCTCGACCGTTGAAGTTATCGACGCCTCGGAACGCACGACCGCGGTTAAAATCACCGCCAATTCTCTCGCCAATTCGATTCTCGGCGGCTCTGGTGTCGATTCAATCTACGGCTTGGCTGGCAATGATTCAATCTGGGGCAACGCGGGCAACGATAAGATTTACGGCGGCACGGGGGCTGATTACCTAAGCGGCGGTTCTGGAGCGGACACTCTGTCTGGCGGTACGGGCGATGATAAAATTCTCGGCGGGGCTGGCAATGACAGTTTAAGTGGCGGTGACGGAGCAGACACGATAAGCGGCTACACTGGCAACGATAAAATTCTCGGCGGGGCTGGAAATGACAGTTTAAGTGGCGGTTCTGGAGCGGACACGATAAGCGGCTACACTGGCGATGATAAAATTCTCGGCGGGACTGGCAATGACAGTTTAAGTGGCGGCGACGGAGCAGACACTCTTTACGGCGGCTCTGGAAAAGATACGCTCCTCGGTGGCTCTGGTAAAGACTATCTAAGCGGCGGCGATAGCGCAGACATATTATCTGGCGGCGCGGGCAATGATACGCTCCTTGGCGGCAATGGCAATGACAGTTTATCGGGCGGCACGGGCAATGATTCATTAAACGGGGCTGATGGCGCGGACACGTTGAGCGGCTACACTGGCAATGACAAAATCCTCGGCGGAGCTGGCAACGACAGCTTGAGCGGCGGTTCGGGGACTGATACTCTTAGCGGCGGCTCTGGAAAAGATAAACTCCTCGGCGGTGCGGGCAATGATTCACTGCGCGGCGGCACTGGTAGCGATTCGCTGTGGGGCGGCTCTGGCGATGACATCTTCTACTACGCCAAAGGCGACGGCAAAGACATTATCTACGGCTTCGAGGACGGCGACACCCTCACGCTTGATAATCTCACGTTCACTTCGTCCTATAGCACGTCGACGGGAGCAATCACTCTTACGGTCACTAGCGGCACGATTACTTTGCAAGACTACACCGCCACGACCTTTAACATTAACGGCGACACTTACGAGCTAAACAGCTCCAATGAACTCGCCAAGAAAGAATAAAACTTCCCAGATAAAATTTTTCTTCCCGTCAATGCGGCGGGATTTTTTTTGCTTAAGGGGATAAGCTGTGCTATACTGAAAAAAATTTTTATGGAGGTGTTTTAGATGCTGAAGAGGTTATTTATCGCCGCGATTGTCTGTTTGCTCGTGATAAGCTCGCAAATCGTCCACGCAGAAGAACAAATCGACTGGAACTCCGTTCCGCAATTCAACACTAAAGCAGAAGTCGCCGCTTACATCGAGAACGGCCGCCGCCAAGGGCAGATGGATTTTTATTTCGTTCTAACGAGCGTCAAAATCAGTGACGACAAGGAAAAGGGACTAAAAGAAATTCTCGCATTGAATGAAGAATTCGTCAATGAAGTCGCCCTCGTTCCGATAGGCAATCTGAGCGGAGAATATGGAACAAGTCACTTCCTCTACGAGATAGTTACGGACTATCCCGGCAACCGCGTCGCCAATGCTTACCTAAGCGGCAATACTCAAGGTCTCACCGCCGACGAGATGCAACTTTACAACGTGGCAGTCTCAATCGCTAACGAGGCTAATAAATTGTCTTCGCCCTTGGAGAGGGAGCTTTACATCTACAAAGAGCTATGCAATCGCGGCACCTACTACGACGAAAAGGATATGTTCAATGCCGACGACACGCCCAAAAGATTTACTACGGCATTTGGAGCTTTAATCGACGGCAAGACAAATTGTAGCGGCTTTGCGGACGCCTTCTATATGCTAGGGCGCATGTGTGGCTTGAACGTCGGCAGGATAGGCGGCTACATTAAAGAGAACGGCAAGCCTGTTAGACACGGCTGGAACACGATAACTTTTGAAAACGGGAAAACCTATTGCGTGGACGTGACCAACGGCTCAAATGCTAAGAATCTTTATCTATTCAACGCGCCTTTAAAAATCATGAAGAATACTCATCGCTGTAATTGGGACCTGATACCGAACTTTCAACGAGATATTGACGAACGCTACGGCGAGAAATTGCAATAAAAAAATTAGCCCGCCTCCAAATCGAGACGGGTTTTTTTGTTGCTTGAAAGTCAATCAGCCGGGCGGCCAAGTCATTTTCCTTTTGGCGAGGAAATGAACGTGCAAATGCGGAACGGTCTGCCCGCCGTCCTTGCCCGTGTTGATTGTGAGTCTAAAGCCAGCGTCGGCAACTCCGAAATCAGCCGCGAGCTTGGGCACCACGTCAACGAAGATATGCGCGGCAAGTTCTTTGTCCTCGGCTTGGAAGTGTGCGACGCTCTGAATGTGTTTTTTCGGGACAATCAGCACGTGAATCGGGGCTTTGGGCGACAAGTCTTTAAAGGCAATAACCGTATCGTCCTCGTAGACTTTTTGCGAAGGGATTTCGCCCGCCGCTATCTTGCAGAAAATACAATCGCTCATGCTAAAACCTCCTGAAATTATTTTTAACACGCCGCCATCAATCATCAACGGCAATGACATGCTTAACGCCGTAGTATTGGGCGACGAGAGAGTTTTTATAATTGGTTAGGTTGTCTTCAATACCGGCGAAGTGTTCAAGGTTTGGGACTGCGCTCCTGTCGCCGTGAACATCTTCAAAGCGATGGCGAATTTGCATGGGCGGCATCGGGATTGGGTCGAGTTCGGCGTTGCGTTGAATGTAGCGCACCTGCCGCCGATTAGCATTGAAGATTGATAAGTCAACATAAATCAGCGTTGCGAAGTAGGAGACAAAGCTAACAAGGATAATGACTGCCACGGGACGCAGGAAATTTTTCGGCAAGGACAGCCACGCCTTTAAGTGTTGTCGTTCGAGTTCAAGGATAGCCGAGCTTGACGCCACGAGGATAAACGACAGCGACGTTATCGCAATGCGCGTATGATATTCGGGCGAGAAGAGCAAGGCTATCGGCACGAGGAAGCCCGCCGCCGTGAATGCCAGCATTAAAATCTCCGCCATAGTTACTTCAACAGGTCGGCGACGCGAGAAGTAAACGAACATCGGAAGCAGGGCGATTAAATCCGTCACCACGACGCGTAGGAAACCTTCAGTAAGGTGCGCTAGGAAAATTTCTTTCGTGTAGATGAAGTTCGGGTGCAGGAACTGTAGCCGCAGAAAATTTCCAGGCGCAAGAATCATCAGCACATAGCCGACGCTCACGGCAATTAAGCCCGCAATCATCCACCGCCGGAAGATACCACGCGCCTTGCACATGACGGTTAAAAAGAACGTCAAGCAGACTGTCGCGAAGGCGCCCGCCTCATTAGAACAGCCCGCGCACATTCCAAGCAGAATCATCAGCAGGACATTTAACGCGGAGTTGCTTGCTTCTTGTGAGCGCAAAGCTTTGACGTAAGGCGTAAGGAAAAATAGTTGGAAGAACGCCATCCAAAGATAATTGCAAGAACCGGTCAGCCAGAAGAGACTGAGTATCGACGACGGCATTAAGATAAAGATTGCAAAGAGAATCCACAGCAGAGCCGCCCGCGAAATTTTTAGCCACGTGTTAGCAAGGTTGATGATGACTAGGATAAGGAAGACGAAAGTTATCGTGTTTGCCACGTCGAAGGCGGGCTTGCCGAGCCAGACGAAGAATTGCACGAGTCCGCAAGCAAAGACTCTGCCGCTCCACGTGAAGTAGTACGCCGTCAAGGAATCGAAAATATCAGCAAGTGATTCGATACGTTCGCGGTGTTCAATGTCTGGTGAGCCGAATTGCATTGCCTCTAAGTTCCCGCCGTGCGCCGCGTCCCAAATGAAGGCGTAGGCGTAGTCGTCGTAGCATAGCGGCAAAAAGGTCGTGCGCACAAAGAAAAAGCTTGCAAACGCCGCGAACAGTATCAGCGACCTTGATGAGTCAATCGTCCGTGCAAGGTATCTTAGAATGCCCAAAAGGCAACCTCCTTTACTCGATTAGGGCGACGGCTTTTTCAAGTGTCTCGCCGATTGGTTCACGGATAACAAGTTCGGCGTCGGCGTCGGCATGAGTAGCAGTCTTGTTAATCAGAATCAAATGACGCCCACGGAAGTAATCAATCAGCCCCGCCGCAGGATACACGATAAGACTTGTGCCGCCGACAATCAGAGTATCAGCATTAGCAATCGCCCGAATCGAATTGGATATGGTATCGCTGTCCAGGTTCTCGCCGTAGAGGACGACATCAGGCTTGACGACTCCTCCGCAACGAGTGCAACGGGGCACGGGTTTATTATTCATGACAAAGCTAACGTCGTACTTCGCGCCGCACTCAACACAATAGCTCCGCCGAATCGAACCATGCAATTCATAGACGACACGTGAGCCAGCGATTTGATGCAACCCGTCAATGTTCTGGGTTATGACTGCGCTTAGAATGCCTCGACGCTCAAGCTCGGCTAGGGCAAGGTGTCCGGCGTTGGGTTTGGCGTCCAAATAAACAAAACGCTCGCGATAGAATGCAAAGAACTCTTCGGGGTGACTCACGAAAAATCTATGCGACGCCATCTCCTCCGGCGAAAAGGTTTGATTGAGCTTCTGATTGTAAATGCCGCTCGCGCTTCGGAAATCGGGAATACCTGATTCAGTGGACATGCCCGCTCCGCCAAAGAAGACCGCGCTTGTACTGTTCGATAAAATCTCGGCAAGCTTTTCAATATCCGTCATCGTGTCTCGCCTCCTAAGTCTTTTAGCCGATTGTAATTCACGGCGCGGACTTTGGCAACTTGAAATTTCTTTTTGCTTTGATATAATTCGCCGCGTAGTAAATCATAAGGAGGATTCATCATGAAAGGAAAATTTTTAGCGGCGATAACTTTAGCGGCGGCGTTGTTGATTACGGGCTGTGGTGGCGGCGACGCTCCTGCTAAGACTGAAGACAAGCCTGCGGCAAGTTCCGAAGTCACGCTTAAAATCGGTGCAACGCCCGTTCCGCATTCCGAGATTTTGGCGGAGATTAAACCCGACCTCAAGGAGCAGGGAATTAATTTGGAGGTCGTCGAGTTCAATGACTACGTGCAACCGAATATCGCCCTAAACGACAAGGAACTTGACGCGAACTTCTTCCAGCACGAGCCGTACTTGAATGACTTCGTTAAGGAGCATAAGGACGTTAAGCTCAAGAACGCGGGCGGCGTGCATATCGAGCCTATGGGCATTTATTCCAAGAAGATTAAGGACTTGAAGGAGCTTGCGGACGGCGCGACGGTCTCTATCCCGAACGACCCCACGAACGGCGGACGTTCCCTGCTACTTTTGCAGAAGGCTGGCTTGCTCAAGCTCAAAGACGGCGTAAACGAGACTGCGACTGTTCAAGACATCGCCGAAAACCCCAAAAACTTGGTGATTCAGGAAGTCGAAGCCGCGCAACTGCCCAGAACCCTCGAAGACGTGGACATTTCGATTATCAACACGAATTTTGCTATGAATGCCGACCTTAACCCCATGAAGGACGCACTTTTCATCGAAGATAAGACTTCGCCTTACGTAAATATCATTGCAGTCCGCGAAGACGAAAACCGCGAGGAGATTCAAAAGCTCGTGAAGGCACTGCAGTCCGATAAGGTTAAAAAATTCATCGAGGACAAGTACAAGGGCGCAATCGTGCCGGCGTTCTAAGGTGTCAGTCATGTTAGGCGAAATTCCTCTTAAAACGTGGTGTTGGCTCGGCGTAAATCAACTACAAACCTCCGCGCAGGTTGAAAATCAAATTATAAGCGTTCCGGATGGCGAAATTAAAAAATTATCCGCTGTGAACTTGAGTAACGATAACATTGCCCGAAAAATTAAAATTTCTGTCGGCAAAGGGGCGCGAGTTGAATTTATCTCGGCGGATTTGGGTCGCGGCGATTATTCTGCGGACGTTGAAATTGATTTGCTCGGCGATGACTCCGTTGCTGACCTCGAAGCGGTTTATTTCGGTGACGCGGAACGGAAATTGGATTTTAATTACGTGATTCGGCAACACGGCAAAAGAACTTCGGCAAATATGAACGTTCGCGGGGCTTTGACTGATAAAAGCGATAAAATTTTCCGCGGGACGCTCGATTTTAAACGCGGCGCGAAAAATTCAACCGGTCGGGAGCTTGAAGAAGTGATTATCCTGTCCGAAGGCACGCGAAATCGTTCTGTGCCACTTATGCTCGCTGCTGAAGACCAAATCGACGGTCATCACGCCGTAAGCGTCGGGCGGCTCGATGAGGAAAAAATTTTCTATCTAATGAGTCGCGGACTTGATTTATCGGCGGCTGAACGTTTAATCGTCGAGGCGGCGTTCAATCCCGTCATAGAAAAGATTCCAGACGAAAATTTGCGCGGCGAACTCCTCGAAACTCTTCAAAAGCGGCTCGGATAATAAATTTTAATCCCTTCGGCGGCGTCGGAGGTTTTTTTCTTGCCCATTTTACAAAATCCTGTATATGGGATTTCGTAAATCACACCTCCAAAATCACCCCTGATTTTTGTATATGTCGAAAAACCCGCATAACGGCGCGATACAAATTCCGCTATTCCGGAAAACGTATTTTGAGCTGTTTTCAAGGGCATTTTTTCTGGTATAATCGCTCGCGGAGGTGATTTTTATGATTTTCGACGACAGACGAACCCTGCGCACCATTAATGACGCTCCCAACCCTAATATCTTGAAAATTTTCTTCTATCTCGCATTTCATCAGCCGCAAGACGGTATCAGAGGCTACACAATCGAAAAATCTCAACTTCAATTCGATTTGAAACTTGGTAAGACTGTTTTTTTTGATTCTATGCAGTGGTTGAAGGAAAATTTGGTCGTCAACGAGTTAAAATTAGCTTTGGAGTCCGATTTCATGGTTAATCCCTATATCGTGATGAATAATGGCGACCGCGATGCCCGAATTGCCGAATGGAGCCGCCGCGTTAGGCTCGATGACGACAGAATTAGAAAAAATCGCGAACGTAGACGCCGTGAGCAACTCAAAAAGCAAAATAAGTAAAAATTTTCGCTCCAAAGTACTTTCAACGCTCAAAAATTATTTTTTAAGCCCTTCGGCAGTGCGTCGGAGGGTTTTTTCATTGAAAATTTTGCTTGACAGTCCGTTTTTTTTTTATAATGGCTCAGTCTAATTTTAATGGTAAAATTCAATATTGCTCTGTGTTTTGACTGCGTAAGTATGAAAAAATCGTTTCGACATCTCCTTTCAATCCTTTAAGATTATCGGAACGGTTTTTTCATTTTTAAAGTAAATAAAAAGTACTTCGGAGGCGCGTAAAATGGTTTTTTCGGTAAAAATTTTGCTTGACAGTCTGTTTTTTTTTTTATAATGCTTCCGCGTTTTTGAATGTGCAATTTTTGATTCAAAGGAAGAATTTTTGACTTATGGAGCTAGAAAATTTAAATATGAACTCTGAAAATAAAGATTCGATAGATAATGTTGATAAATCTGTTGACGATGAGGATTTTGGAAGTCTTTACGTAAAAGATGAGCTGTTTTTAATGCTGATTGATAATTTAATGAAGCGAATACCGGATAATCAATCGTAAAATCGTTTTCTGGCTATCTCCTTAAAACTTAAACATCTGCTTTTACAAAAATCCCGTCTAAAGTGCGTTAAGTGGCGGGATTTTCTCTTTTAGAGCAAAAAAAATTATCCCCGACACTTTATCGGGGATTTTTTCGTTGATAAAAGCCTTTATGTCGTTTTGAACGCCGCGTCAATCTCTTCTAGCGATTTTTTCTTGCTTTCAATGCCCAAACTCAACACGATTACCGAAATTATGACGAAAACCGACGCAAACATTAAAAATATCGAATTTATCTGCGCACCGTGAACTAAAAGCACGCCAACGAGCATTGGAGCCAACATTCCGCCGATTCGACCGAATCCAGCCGCCCATCCAGACCCTAAAGCCCGTATCGCCGTCGGATATAGCTCCGGAGTGTATGTATAGATGACTCCCCACGCTCCTAAATTGAAAAAACTCATCGCCGCGCCCCACATTAGCAAATTTGAAGCAGTTTCGGCGTTTCCAAAGAAATATGCGCACACTCCGGACATTAAAAGGAAACTCGACAGCGTATAACGTCTTCCGATGATGTCTACGAGCCAAGCAGCCGCAAAATAGCCCGGAAGTTGTGCTAAAGTCATGATTAAGACGTATTCAAAGGTTTTTACGACTTCAAAGCCCTGAGTGAACACGATTGACGGCAACCACATAAAAATTCCGTAATAACTGAACACAATTCCGAACCAAGCCAGCCAAAGCATTAAAGTACGCACGCGAAACGCTTTTTTCCACAACGTGAACACATTTAGCTTGAAAATCGGCGTTGATTCGTCTTCAAAGTCATTTTCAAACGGTTTACTCGGCACTCCTAGCTTTTTTTCTAACATTAGGATAATTTTGCGCGCCTCGTCGATTTTTCCCTTAGAAATTAGGTAACGGATTGATTCTGGCATGTGCAAGCGGATTAAAAAGACGTAAAGTGCGGGCAAAGCTCCGATTATGAACGCGACTTGCCAACCGAACTTTGGAATCAGCAAATAAGAGATTAAAGCGGCTACGAGCCAGCCTAAACCCCAAAAACTTTCTAAAAGGACGATAAAACGTCCGCGCAGTTGACTTGGGGCATATTCGCTCATTAAAGTCGCCGCAACGGGCAATTCTCCGCCTAAACCGAAGCCGACAAGGAATCTAAAGACTAAAAGTGATTCATAGCTCCAAGAAATCGCGCAAAGCCCCGTTGAGACGCTATAAAGTATCACAGTCGCCGCGAAAACGTTTTTGCGCCCGAATTTGTCAGCAATCGTGCCCGCGAGCACTGCGCCGAGTGCCATTCCGATTAAACCGACGCTTCCAATCCAACCGACCTGTTCAGGCGTCAAATTCCACTCTTTAGCGAGTATCGGTAGCACAAATGAGATTAAACCGGTGTCCATTGAGTCGAATAGCCAGCCCAGACCCGTTACGACTAATAATTTGTAATGAAACGACCCGACCGGCAAAGTTTCCAAGCGTTCAAGTATCAAATTGCATACACTCCTTAAATTTTTTGCGTTCGAGGCGAATTTTATTTCACGAGCCGTTAAATTGCAAGCGTTAATTGCTTTTTAATGCGTTGTAGGGTAAAATTAGGTCGCAGTATAAGGAATTTGTCTTTTGGAATTGCCAAGGAGGCGATAAAAATGGATTTTGCGACAATCGGCAGGCTCAGCACGTATGTTAAGCAAAAAAACTTGACCTTCGCCGCAAAGCACAAGATACGCACGGGGCAGACGCTCACGAACGCGAATGGCAACTTAATAAGCGCGAATTTGTCTTCAACGTTCGATAAACTCCGTGAAGCGTCGAAAACTGCGACTGACCAGGCTAAAAAGCAGAAACTCGCGCTAATCAGGCGCAAACTCAAAGCAGGACAGAAATTAAGCGACGAAGAACTCGGATTTTTGCGCGTGAACGACCCGAAGACTTACAAAAAGGCAAAAGCCGCCGACGAAGCCCGCGAAGAGCTAAAATCTGAACTCAAGAGTGCAAAAACTAAGGAAGAGGCACGCGAAGCAATGACGCGGGCGATGGTCAAGGCATCTTCGACGGCGATGGCGGAATTATCATCGATTGGAGCGGGCGGAGGCAATATTAGCGGCGTTGGTTCGTCAAATCTTCCACAAAGTGCCGCAATGAACGTTTCAGGCGGCGAAATCGCAAATCAAAGCGTTTCTGACGGCTCGACGCTCACAAACGCTAATCAAACAGGCTTTAATCCCTCAAACGGCGCGATAAACGGCGACGACAACAAAATTTCCGCGCAGAAGACCGAAGACGCCGATAATTTGACGCCGGAAGACATTATGGAGAAATATCTTTGGACAATCCGTGCCTTAGAAGACGAATGGGCGCATTTCACGAATTCAAGCGACTATAAAGACATGCCGGAGCATTTCGCGGACGAAAAGACGATTAAAAAGGTTCGCAGACAGATTTACGAGCCTGACCGCAGGATTTTGGACGCGGTGACAGCTTATCGGCGTGCTATGGCATAAAATTTTCATCACGGCATAAAAAAACCCCCAACCGACTTGGAAGGGGGCTTTTTACTGACGAAAAGACGATTAAAAAGGTTCGCAAGCAGATTTACGAGCCTGACCGCAGGATTTTGGACGCGGCGAAGGCTTATCGGCGTGCTATGGCATAAAAAAATCATCACGGCATAAAAAAACCCCCAACCGACATGGAAGGGGGCTTTTTATTAGGAAAGCAGAGGCGCGA
>JAFQZB010000337.1 GCA_017406175.1 Selenomonadaceae bacterium
AGCAATTATATAAATCGGTAGAAGAATTTGCGTATGTTTTTTACAATCACGTTCGCCCTCATTCTTTCAACGATTACATGACACCTTTTCAGAAACGTTATTTTTAGCCCTCGTTGTTACAATTTCTCTTGACCAGTACAAGGGCACGCAAAAGCTTTATGAATACTTTGGCGAAAAATGCATTGAATATACGCTTAGCGACGCTATAGCAAACGATATGCTCACGGCTTACTATTATTATCCCGTGCCGGTGTCCCTTACCGAAGACGAGCGGGAAAAGTATTTAGAACTCACAACAAAAATTCGCAAAGGTGTCCAACGAGACAAACACGGCAACATAAAATTTACTGAGCAAGCTAAAATGTTGCTCATAAAGCGAGCGAGACTTGTTGCCGGTGCAGAAGAAAAAATTTCTATACTTCGCGAACAAATAGAACCGTTCAAAGATGACAATCAAATTTTGATTTACTGCGGTGCAACAACAATGCGCGATGCAGATTATCGAGAAGGTGTTCCTTCGGCGGAAGAGGCACGGCAGATTGATGTTGTTACCAAAATGCTCGGTATTGAATTGGGAATGCGCGTTTCAAAGTTTACCTCTGAAGAAAGTGCAAGCGAACGCGAACTGCTCAAAAAAAATTTTGCGGAAGGCAAACATCTTCAAGCACTTGTCGCCATTCGCTGTTTGGACGAAGGCGTCAATATTCCAAGCATACGCACGGCTTTTATTTTGGCGAGTAGCACTAATCCAAAAGAATACGTTCAGCGGCGTGGCAGAGTACTTAGAAAATCATCTGGTAAGAAACATGCAGTTATCTTCGATTTCATAACATTACCTGTACCACTTGATGGGGTCGAAGACTTTGATTCAGAAATCATCGGAAGCTTAAAATCCCTTGCCAAACGTGAACTTGCGCGTTTGAAAACCTTTGCTGCTGATGCAGAAAATCCGTTCGAGTCAGATTCACTGATGGTTGAAATCCAAGACGCATATGACATTGAACTTCAAGAGGAGGATGAAGATTATGTATGACGAGCAACACAAAAATCGACTCAACGCGATGAAGTTCAAAATACTCAAGGCGGAAAAAGACAATTTGAAGGCACAGCGGAGTGATAGTGAAATGGTTGATGTGATTCGCAAAATTATCATTAATGAAGCGAATAAAATTTACGGAGGAACAAAACATGCTGATTAAAACCCTGCGCATGAAAAATTTCCGCCAGTTTAAAAACACGACCGAAATAAATTTCTCCTGTGACGCGAACAAAAACGTTACTGTCATTCTCGGTGACAACACTTTCGGCAAAACAACGCTCCTGCAAGCCTTCAACTGGTGTCTTTACGGCACGGTGAATTTTCCCAACAATGATAAACGTTTACTCAATTACGAACTTTCCGTGCAAATGCACAATGGCGAGCAAGAAACAGTTGAAGTGGAAATTACTCTCCTACATGACAATGCCGAATACATAATCACTCGGACGCAAAAATATAATTGCGGCGGCGGCAAAGTCAACGGTGAAGCTGTTCCTTCTATTGTCGTGTCTTGCAAGCGGGAAGACGGTCAAACTAAACCAATTGATTTTATACGAATAAAAGAAACTATCAATGGAATTTTGCCGGAAGGTTTATCAACGTATTTTTTCTTTGATACAGAACGAATCAGTACCGTCAGCGACCGTAAAGACATCGGTAAGGCTATAAAAGATTTTCTTGGTCTTTCCGCTATAGAAAATGCCGCTCGACATCTCGGAGACAGGACGAAGAAAACTAGCGTCATAGGAAAAATTTATAGTAGTATGGATTTGGACGGCGACGCACACGCAAAAGAAGCTCTGAACAAAATTCAAACTGCCGAAGAAAAACGCACCGCCATTGCTGAACGCTTGCAAGACTGCAAAACCGAAATGGATCACTACGAGGAACGCAAAGCTGAGCTTGAGCAAATTCTTCGTGATAATCAATCAACCGCTAATTTGCAAAAAAGCAAGGATGAACTTGAACGCAAAATCAAAGAAGAAAAGAGAATTCTTACTCAGTTAATTGAAGGATATTTTAAAGAGTTTAGCATTAGCGCATTGCCGTTTTTTATTCGCCCTCTGCTGAACGTAGCGGATGGATTTCTTAAAGAGGTCAAGATTGACGACAAGGGTGTTCGCGACATTACTAAGACAAGCATAATGGAGCTTATCAAACGTGGGCATTGCATCTGCGGGCGAGAAATTTGTGAAGGAAATGAAGCTTACCAACACCTCATGGCTGAAATTAAATACGTGCCACCCGAATCCATAGGCAATACTGTGCGGCTTTATCGAGAACGACTTAAAAGTCTTTCGCGCTCGTCCGAACGAACTTACGACCGACTTAAGCAACTTTGCGAAAGCATTGAACACAGCAAAAGTCGGATTCACGATTGGGAATACGAACTTGAGGACTGTCGAAAAAAAATCTCCGGCAAAGAAAACATGGCACGCTATGAGAGTGAACTTGCTGACATTCGCTATCGCTTGCGCGAACTGGAAGCAAAAAAAAGTCGTCTCTATCAGGATGACGGTGCGCAAAAACGTGATATTGAACAATATCAGAAGATTTACGACAGCTTAACTGCCAACTCTGAAAAAAATCGAGAATCCAAAAAACTTCTTGCTTATGCTGAAGAACTTAAAGCTTGGCTTGAGCCAGAATGCAAACGCAAAGAGCGGGAAATCCGCGAGAGTCTTGAGGCAGAAGTCAACAAAATTTTCGACGAAATGTATCACGGTCATCGGAGAGTAGCAATAGACGAACAATATCGCGTAGACCTCATTGCGACCGTTGCTGACATAGAAATTATTTCAGGCGAGTCGGAAGGAGCTAACCGCGTAAAAAATTTTGCGTTCATCGCGGGACTCGTCGCCTTAGCAAAAAAACAAATTTTAAAAGACATCGGCGTTTCGTCGGAATCGTATCCTCTGGTCATGGACGCTCCCTTCTCAAATGCCGACGAAAAACACACTGCTAGCATTTCAAAAGTTTTACCAAGAATTGCCGAACAAATTATCATGTTCGTCATGCAAAAAGATTGGAATTACGCCGAGCCCGTGATGAATCAGCGCATTGGACAGAAATATTTATTGAATAAAATTAGCGAGACCTTTACAAAAATTGAGGGGGCGCGACTATGAGCGAAAACAAATTCCGCCTTTTCGAGATGGATTACACGATTAACGGCACTCACGCTACGCGGTTAAAATTCCTGGCAAAGAAAAACGCCCGTGATGTTGATGAGCCTGATAACCCTCAAGCGGCGAAAATTTTTGAACGTTATATTGATGTTTACATGAATGCGGCGGTCTGGGGAATCTATTACCGTCGCAAAGCAAAAACTGAAAAATCCAAAGATACTGCAGCCATACGAGCCGATGCCTTTATCCGTGAACGCGAAACCTGCATATTCCTTTACCGTCTCGTCATGCTTTTGGACGATAGCGAAAATCTTACACAAACGGAAAGAATTGACCGCGCCTTCCGCTACGATACTCTTCCCGATAAAGCCGACGAACTAAAGAAAAACTTGGAACTCTTTCACGATTACGTTCGTGGCGGAATAGATTTAATTTATGAAAAATTCACTGACGGTTGCATGACGCGTGAAGATTACTTAGAAAGAACTTTCAATATTATGACGGAATTCAAATCAGAACTTGACGGCATTGATTATTCCGCAGAGCTTGCCAAGCTAATTAAATCGTGAGGAGGAAGTAATCGTGTTTTCGAGCTGTGCGGAAAAATTCTTTGAATACGCGTTGGCACTCTTTGCAGAATCAGGACATACCGACGCTACCGAGCCCGAATTCACGAATCATTCCGCTAAGCAATTTATTTACCTAGATTGCGATAAAAATATCTCTTTCTCCCGCAAACAACGCGACATTCTTTTACTGTTTGACAATATCTCTCGTTTGTTCACTATCAAAGGAATTGCCTTTTTCTCTCTTAACCTATTAGTATCGAGCAGTGAACGCAGTCAAGCCGTACATAATAGTCACGTGCTAATTCAATCGGTCGTCAATGACCAAGCAACAATTTGCATGTCTCGACATGACGATGAAATAATTTTTTCATTCGCAGGATATGGTTTGACTTGTATTTTGTCTGATTGGTATTCAAACGAATATAAAATTTTGGAAAGACTTGACATTGCCAACATGACAATCACAGATAACAGAGAATATTTTTTCGATTTCGTCAGTATCTTCGCGAGACATTATTATTTCTCGAACAAACAAACATTTTACGATTCTTTGCCATTAAATTTCTTTTCCAATTGGAAATCCGATATTACTCGCGAAGAGATTGAAGAATTTTTAATCGAACAAAGATTTTCTGTCGTTAAAGAATACGCTAACGATTACGTTGGGTACGACACACCTTCGCCAGAAGAGTATATAGATAACGAATACGAATTTGATTTGGTTCTTCAAGAAGCAGAGAATGTACAGATTAGTTTTTCTGAAGAGGAAGATTCTCTAGACCAAACAGAGGCAGATGAATACGATTTATCAGATATATCTCCTGAAGTTTTTGACGACCCTGAACTTTTATTGAATTATATCGAAAAGTATTCTAACAAAATAAATAATAATTCATAATACGCCAAATATCCATAACAAGAAGTTTAGAAATTTTCTTTAAGCATTTACAATTCGCGAATAATTTTTCTACGAATAAATTCGTCCTTATCAAATTCGGACATCATTTCCCAATCCTTTTCCATTTCCAAATTATTGCTGGTAGAGCGGGCGACCAATTGCACTGCTTTCGGCTCAAATAATATCGCGTCGGCTATTACCAATGCCGCTTGATTATTCGTCAATGTATCGGAAACCGTCACACGATAACGAGTGTTGATTTTATCGCGAGAGATTCGTTCTTTCAATGCATTCATTTGCTTTTTGGTGTGATTCATGCGCTCAATCAGTTCTTTAGCTCGTGTCTCGATTTCCTCCAACTGGCGAACAAACCTATAATTCTTGCGCAGGATTCCGGCGGCTATCGTTTCGATTTTTCGTACCGCTTCATGCTCCTGACATAGTTTTTCCAGCTCAGTTTGTTTATTTTGCAGAGAAAGCTTAATTTGGTCGAGGCGGCTCCTCTCCAGTTCAAGCAATGTCCGCTGTTTCAGCAGATAATACTGTTCTTGCAAGAATGTTGAACGCGGAAATACTGTCCAATCTCTCGTTTTGAATTCTTTTTCTTCCTTAGCATAAGCAAGAAATTTAGGAGCGAGCTTTGGCTCGTCTTTTTTGTAGCGTCGAATTTCTTCACGCAGTCTTTTATATTCTCCACGCACAAAAATATTTTTCGCCATAAACATAGCGCGTTAAGGAGAGATTACTTCGCGTTGTATCTTAAATTTTTGCGCAAACGTGTTCTCGTATTCTTTCTTCAATCCAAAATACTGGTGGCGAATCAGGTCGTACACTTCTCGCGTCTTAAAACTCGTTTTCGGCTCTTCCATTGTCTTCGCAAACAATTCATTTCTTAGGTCATCGACCGCTTTGTCCAATTCCTCGCTTGCTCGCTTTAACATTTTCCTCGCGTACGTGTTTGCTTGTAATATTTGGTGAGTGACAAGCAAAATATGGTTTTTGCATTCGGGCGACGCAAGGCGTTGGTCTATTTCTTCTACTGATTTCTTCATTACCAATGACGCCGTAAACAGCGAATAGATTTTTGCTTTAACGCCGGCAACTACTTCCTCGTAAGCTTGCAGTTCCTCCCTTTGCGATTCATCGGGTTTGCGTAACGTCTGCAAAAATTCTTCCAACTGTTTTTTCTGACCGAGTGTTTCAAAATACTTTTGCCAAAGTTCGCGTTCAGATTTGCTCATGTATTCAAGTCTGGCTTGTTCTTCAGCGTCGTGTTGCGAAATAATGACACGCTTCCATTTATTGACTTCCGCGACCGCTGTCAGCATTTTATTTTTCATTGCCAAAAGGTATTGGGAAACAAATTCCTGCGTCTTATACTCTTCTGATTCCATAAGACTTTTTGCGCCGGTAGAGGATAGCTGAACGGCGTCTCTGACTTCTAATTCGTCCGCTTCTTTTGTCATTGCGTCTATCTTCATCACCAAATCAAAATGCTGTTTGCGTAGTCCGCGAAATTTCTTCAATCTTTCCAATTTCGGCTCGTCGTCCTCTTGACACGAGATTATTCCTATATATTTTTCTGGCACGCGACTAAAAAGCCGCGCAAGAAAGGTATCGCTATTTCGCTCCGCTTCTTCCTTTTGCGCCTTCAGCGTCCTGTGGTCTACTCGTATCAAAAAATTATTTCGCGACAAGACTTCATTTTGGATTTCTGCAAAATCCGCTCTCAACACCGTTAAAAAATTTTTATCCGCCCATTTACGAGCTTTAGGGGCACCGTGTTTCCATTTTTCCTTAAAAAACGGTTCTGTACCGTCTTTTTTCTTTTGTTGACATATTTTTACATAACTAATAACACTTTTTGTCATAAATAAAATTCATGAAGCAGTGGATGTTTTTTGCCCTTGCAGAAAATGAAGAAAAAGTGATTCAGAAAATAAATTTCTCGATCGCAAATTGTTAACGACGGTCGGCGAAAATTCTGTAGCG
>JAFQZB010000338.1 GCA_017406175.1 Selenomonadaceae bacterium
CCAAAATCATACGCCGCGTCGAAAATATTTTTGATTGAATCGGGCAAAGTGCCGTAACCGGTACCACTCGACGGCGGTAAGCCTTTCAAATAGCGTCTCGGATTGACCGGTTCGCCGTTTATACGAATCTCGAAGTGCAGATGCGGACCGGTAGCCCAACCCGTCGAGCCGACTTTCGCTATTATCGTGCCCGCAGATACTTGAGTATTTGCGCTAACCAAAAGTGCTGAGCAATGCGCGTATCTCGTTTCAACGTTGTAATTGCCGACTCGCGAAAGAATATAAACGACGTTGCCGTAGCCTTCCGCCCAGCCCGAATATGTTATTGAACGCACTCAAGCCGGTAAGGAAATTGCACGTTCCAAGGACGGATTTCGCGAAGGTTGCCCCCCTATCGACCAGAAGCGCAAAGATTTTGCTGTCGACCTTATCCTTAACCAGCATAAGACCTATCGCGAAGTTGTCGAACTGACCGGCTTGTCCAAATCTACTCTTATCCGCGCCGTAAACGCTTATAGAGCCAACATTGCCCTTCAAAAAAGTTCAAGCAAAGGCTAGATTTAAAAAAATTTTCATGATAAAATATTGTTGAGGTGAGATGATGTCTGTTAAACGCTCTGCAGAAAACAAATGGGCTAACGCTACCATTCAAGACAATTTCATTTTCAGCAAGACTATGGAACTTTACCCTGACTTGTGTCGCCAACTTCTCGAACTCATTCTCGGAATCAAAATCAAAGAAATCATATACCCAGAACGAGAAAAGACCATCGAAACTCGTATTGACGGTAAAGGTATCCGACTGGACATTTTCGTTGAAGATAAGGGTGCTAATCGCTCCTTCGACGTTGAAATGCAAGTCACTAACTCAGCACATCTTGCCATGCGAATTCGCTATTACCAAGGATTAATCGACATGAACAATCTGAAGCGCGGTCAGCATTACAGTGCTCTCAACGAATCTTTCATCATCTTCATCTGCCCTTTCGATCGCTTCAAACAGGGTCGTCACTTTTATTCTTTTTCCGAACGCTGTGATCAAGATCCTTCTCTAAAACTTGACAACAAAACTCACCATATTTTTCTGAGCACTAAAGGTACTGCCAACGACCTTCCACCTGATATCCTGGCTTTTCTTAACTACGTCGACAGTGGCATCGTTTCTGGAAAATTTGTCGAAGAAATAGCCAACGCCGTTAAGTCTATCAAATCCAGTAAGAAAGCGAGGCATGATTTTATGACTCTTCACATGGCCTTACTCGAAGAACGTATAGAAGGCGAATTGCAAGGCGAACAACGCGGACGTAATAAAGAACGCGAAACTCTCGCCCTCAAAATGCTCCGCAAAGGCAAATCCTTTGACGAAGTTCACGAATTTACCGACCTGCCTTTTGAACGCCTTGAACAACTCGCCAACAATAATCCTTCTGCTTGAAAGAAAGGAAAACATCATAGACATTCAAGAAAATAAAAGCCCAGAAACAAATCCATTTCGTATGCTCAAACAAAAACAAAAAAATTCAACTTCCGGGGCGTGATTAAAAAAGTCTGTAAAAAGACCTTCCGTGATAAAAATAATCACGGAAGGTTTTGTTTATGGGTGTAAAAGCCGCTGGCAATCGTAATTCAAGAGGCACTGAAAGATTTGCTCGGCGGCACAATTAAGGAAATGATGGAAGCAGAGATGAGCCGGCATCTGGGTTACGAAAAGTTTGAACAGCTCGACTCGGACAACAGCCGAAAGGATACAAATCAAAAAGAGCCAGAGTACGCGTCAAATTTCTGACACAATCGAGAAACTTTACGGCTTTGAGGTCTCCTAAAGTTTCGTCAGCGACGTTACGAACAAAATTTTGCCGCAAATTCTGGTGACGAGGTCGAGTTTAAATGGGCAAAAAAATATCCGCACGCAATGAAATCTTGGCGTACGAATTGGGAAGCTATCGTTCCTATTTTCAAGTTCTCGCCGACTCTTCGCACGATTGTCTACACCACAAACGCGATTGAAAGTTTCAATGCAACTTACAGGCAACTAAATCGTAAGCG
>JAFQZB010000339.1 GCA_017406175.1 Selenomonadaceae bacterium
AGCAACCTTTCCGATGGGGGAGATTCCCCCACACCCCCCTTTTTGGGGGGACACCCCCCGCCGCAAAAACCGTGCGGCTCCCCCCGACGTGGTATTCTTTTCAAGTCTCTCGCAATCGGAAGTTCTCGAAGTTTCTAACCGTAGCGTATCGCCAAAAAGAACATCCTGCTCTATCTCCCCGAATGTTTTTGCAATTTTTAAGTTTTCAACCTCAATGAACGTAACGTCGGATGTTCTTTTTTCGAGTAGCTAGAGTAAACGATAACTTTTGGATAGTCTTAACGCTGGAGTAGCGACAGTGATGCGTCGTCAAAAAGCATTTTGCATGGAATGCCACTCGACGCCACGCTTTTCGGCGGCGATTGAATGCTTTTTGCGACGTACGGGGGGGCTGGGGGGTGATAAACCGCCCCAGCGCAGTTAAATCGACTTGCTGAAGACAAGGCTGTCATGGACGACAGCCGCAGTCTGAAGCTTAGTCGATTCTGCGGGTTGCAGTTATCGCAAACTCGCGGGTAGCGATTCCCAAGGCGGCTAGCATAGACACCGCTCGGCAATTCGTTCCGGCGGGCTTCGGCGGCAACGGCTGGGCGGCTAGCGCGAGACACCGCTCGGCAATTCGTTCCGGCGGGCTTCGGCGGCAACGGCTGGGCGGCGGCGAACTTTCCGGCTGGGCGGCGGCGAACTTTCCGGCTGGGCGGCGGCGAACTTTCCGGCTGGGCTAAGATATTTACATATCTAAGGATTTTTGCGAGTAGGCGAAAGGTCGCGTCACCACTAGACAAAAATCCCACTTTTCGAGCTTTCACCAATGACAATATTGGCAGTGGCTAGTGACAATATTGGCAGTGGTTTGTGACAATATTGGCAGTGGTCGGAGAGCACATTATAGATTTACATTTACATAGACAGAATTTAGGATTTTTTAGGACGCGGGAATTGAATGCCGTAGAAGGTGTTGCCTTGTTTGACGACCTCGAAAGATTTGACGACGCCTTCGGTTTTCAAGTGCTCAAAGAAAGCGACCATGATTTCACGAGCGCGGCGTTTGATTTGGTTGTCAGCGTTTTCGATACGGAGCTTTTTAAAAACGTCAGCGAAAGTAATGGTCGGAGTTAGTTGCTTATGAAGAGCGATTTCTTGAATGCGTAACATAGTGTAATTTTTGGCTTCGATGCTCATTGGAGTATTTTGTTGTCCCGGCATGTTGAGAAGACGTGCGTCATAGCTGATGAGTTGTTTTTTCGCTTGTGCCATTTTCAAGAGAGGGGGTTCGTCGGTGAAGAAAATCAGCGTATCATTGTCGCCATTGAGTGCTGAAAAATCAACATAAGTGGCGGGCAACAATGCTCCTTTTCCGTAAAACGGATTACCGTTGTTGTAACCCATTACGGAACAAACCTCTTCTGCGCCGTAATCAACGATGCGACTCATGAGAATCTCCAAGCTTTCGATAATGGCTTTGCGTTGAGTGATACTCGGTTCCGCATCACTCCTGCCGATTTTCCCTGTTAAGGCGCGATAGATGATGGCAACTGTCGTATAGCGATTGCCCGCTAGCCATTCTGATATACACACTGATAGAACGAATCTGTCGAACATCTTAAAAGGACGAGTGACTTGATAACCCGCTTCGTTAAGGATTTTAAATGCGGTTAGGATTTCCCCATGTCCTTTCAGATTGCGTTTCTCAATAATTTGGTACGCTTCACCCTTGAGTAAGTCATGACTGTCCTCGTCGCTGAGCTTGAAGATGAC
>JAFQZB010000340.1 GCA_017406175.1 Selenomonadaceae bacterium
CAGAGATTTTAACTGACCGCGTTCGAAACCTGCTTTGTCCGAAGAAGGCGACTGCTGACCAGTGGTTGAACGTCGCACACACGGCGCACAGGCTCGGAATCAAAACCAACGCTTCCATGCTTTACGGGCACATTGAGACCTTAGCCGAACGCGTCGAACACTTAATCCGCTTGCGCACGCTTCAAGACGAGACTGGCGGCTTTCAAACTTTTATCTGTTTCCCGTTCCTGCCAAAGAACACCGCCCTTGAGAAGACGATTAAGCAAACGACAATGTGGGACGACCTAAAGACTATGGCAATTTCGCGGCTCATGCTAGACAACTTCCCGAACATCAAAGCTTATTGGGTTATGCTGACAGTTCCGGTGGCGCAGGTGGCGTTGAGTTTCGGAGCCAACGACATTGACGGCACGATTCATCACGAGAATATTTTGCACGACGCAGGCGCGACTTCACCACGCAGGCTAGACGAGGACGAGATTATCAAAATTATTCGCGAGGCAGGGCGCGTACCTTACATGACCGGGGGAATTTGATGGACAGCTTACAACGTGCTAAGGAAAAAATATCGTCTGGGGCGCGGCTTGAGCGCGATGAGATTCTTGCGCTTTACGAGGACAACGACCTTTTGTATTTGGCGGAGGTGGCTCGGCGCGTCAAGGAGGCTAAGACCGGCAAGAAAATTTTCTACACGGTCAATCGCCACATAAACCTGACGAACGTTTGCAAGGCGAATTGTCCGCTGTGTGCGTATCAGTGCAAGAGCGGTTCAAATCGCGCCTTTACCCTCGAACTAGACGACGTGGAAAAAATTCTTCGGGACGCCGCGCACGTCAAAGAGGTTCATATTGTCAGCTCGTTGCACCCCGATAAAGATTTTGCTTACTACGTCGACGCGGTTAAGCTCGTAAGGAAGAGCCTGCCGCACGTGGGGATTAATGCGTTTACTCCCGTTGAGGTCGTGAACTTCGCCGAGATTAGCGGCAAAACAATCGCGGAAGTCTTAAGCGAACTGATTAGCGCGGGCGTGACGAGTTTGGCGGGCGGCGGCGCAGAGATTTTATCCGACCGCGTGCGCGAAATCATCTGCCCTAAGAAGTGTTCGACGGCGCAGTGGATTGAAGTCATGCGGACGGCTCATCGGCTCGGCTTGCGGACAAATGCTTCAATGATGTTCGGGCACGTCGAAACTATTCAAGAGCGCGTTGACCATCTACTAACACTGCGCGACCTGCAAGACGAGACCGGCGGCTTTGTCGCGATGATGTTGTTCCCCTTCCACCCCGCCAATACTGAACTAGGCAAGCGATTTGACTTGCGGGGCGTCGGTTCGTGGGAAAATTTAAAAATGCTCGCGCTAAGTCGATTGACGCTGGACAACTTCGCGCACTTCAAAGCATTTTGGGTCATGCTCACGTTGCCGATTGCTCAGCTGGCGTTGAGTTTCGGCGCGGACGATTTAGACGGCACACTCGGCGAAGAAAAGATAATTCATGCGGCGGGCGCGAAAGGCTCGGCGACTATCACTCGTGAGACGCTGGAAAGAATCATCGTAGAGGCGGGCTATCAACCCGTCGAACGCGACAGCTTTTATAACGAAATTTGACAAGGCAACGGGCATTTGCTATAACAAGCTAGATTTTAACTAAGGAGGTAACACGCTTGAAGTATCAGGAATTAGTTTTCGCTTTGCAAAAGTTTTGGGCGGACAAGGGTTGCATATTGGCGGAGCCTTACGACGTAGAGAAGGGCGCGGGCACGATGAATCCGTTTACGTTTTTGCGGGTGCTCGGTCCAGAGCCGTGGAACGTGGCTTATACGGAGCCTTCGCGCAGACCGGCGGACGGTCGTTACGGCGACAATCCCAACCGCCTTTATCAACATCATCAACTGCAACTTATAATGAAGCCTTCGCCCGATAATATTCAGGAGCTTTACCTTGACAGTCTCGCGGCAATCGGCATTGAGGCGGCAAAGCATGATATAAGGTTCGTCGAGGACAACTGGGAATCGCCGACTTTAGGCGCATGGGGTCTCGGTTGGGAAGTCTGGCTCGACGGCATGGAGATAACGCAGTTCACGTACTTTCAGCAGGTCGGCAGTCAAGACGTTAAGCCGGTGGCAGTCGAGATAACTTACGGGCTTGAGCGACTGGCGATGTATATTCAGGGCGTCGAGAATGTCTACGACGTGGAGTGGGCGGACGGCGTCACCTACGGCGACATTTTCCACCAGAACGAATTTGAGCAGACCAGTTACGCCTTTGACCTTAGCGACGAGGATTTACTCTTTGAACTGTTCGACAAGTACGAGGCGGAGGCTGTTCGGATTATCAAGCTCGGCTACGTGCACCCCGCTTACGATTATGTTTTGAAGTGTTCGCACACGTTTAATCTTCTGGACGCACGCGGGGCAATCAGCGTGAGTGAGCGGACGGCTTTTATCGGGCGGGTCAGGAAGTTGGCTCGCATGTGCGCGGAAGTCTACCTTAAGCAACGCGAACAACTCGGCTATCCGCTACTGAAAAAATCTGCGGCGGAGGTGAACGCGTAATGGACAAGAAAACTTTATTGCTTGAGATAGGCACGGAAGAAATCCCCGCGCACGCTATGCCCAATATCTTATCGCAACTCAAGACATTGGCGGAAAAATCTTTGGCGGAGGCGCGGATTGACTTCGGAGCCGTTAAGACACTCGGCACGCCGCGCCGATTAGCATTGCTGATTGACGACGTGGCGGCAACGCAAGCAGACATTGAGGCGGAAAAGCGCGGAATGTCATCAAAAATCGCCTTCGATGCGGACGGCAACCCGACTAAGGCGGCGATTGGCTTTGCAAAGAAAAACAAAGTGCGCCCCGAAGACTTAATCACCCGCGACGGCTATGTTTACGCAGTGATTCACGAGCAAGGCAAACCTTCGGCGGAGATTTTGAAGACGCTTTTGCCCAAAATCATCTGCGATTTGAGCTTCCCTAACAATATGCGTTGGGGCGATTTGGACTTCAAGTTCATTCGTCCGCTTAGGTGGATTGTCGCCCTGTTCGGCGCGGAGGTCGTCCCCTTTGAAGTCGCAAACGTCACGAGCGGCAGGACTTCACGCGGGCACCGGTTCTTAAGCGCGGGAGACTTCACGATTGCCACGGCTGATGATTACGTTGAAGCCTGCGCGAAGAATTTCGTTATCGTCGACCAGGATAAGCGGCGCGATATGATTGTTCAGCAGATAAACGAAGTCGCCGCGTCGAAAGGCGGATTAGCCGAGATAACCGACGACCTGTTAGAAGAGGTTCTTTATCTGGTGGAATACCCGACGGCGTTGGCGGGCGAATTCGAGACGAAATATCTTGCCCTGCCCGCGGAAGCCGTGATAACTCCCATGCGCGACCATCAACGCTACTTCCCAGTCAAGGCGGCGGACGGAGCTTTAATGCCTCTGTTCATCACGATACGCAACGGCGGCAAAGATTATCTGAAAATCGTTCAGCACGGCAACGAACGAGTTCTAAAAGCACGATTGGAGGACGCGCAGTTTTTCTTCAACGAGGACAGGAAGAAATCTTTGGCGGCTCATCGCGATAAGCTCAAAACGGTCGTCTTTCAAGAGGGGCTAGGCTCCGTTTACGAGAAAACCGAACGGCTCGTTAAGCTCGTGGAAAAAATTTCGTCACTGGTCGGCGTGGATGCGGCTAATGCAATCCGTGCGGCTAAACTTTCTAAGGCGGACTTGGTTACGGGCATGGTCACGGAGTTTACGGAACTGCAAGGCGTCATGGGTCGCGAATATGCAAAGCTCGACGGCGAGGCGGCGGAAGTTTGCGCGGCGATTGACGAACACTACATGCCACGATTCGCGGGCGACGCTCAACCTAAGACGACGGCGGGCAAGGTTCTAAGCTTAGCGGATAAGATTGATAACATCGTGGCGACCTTCAGCAGAGGATTAGTCCCGACTGGTTCGCAAGACCCGTTCGCCTTGCGCCGTCAAGCTCTGGGTATCGTCAATCTTTTGAGCGGTGCGCGTTGGTCGCTGTCAATCCGTGAAGTCGTCGCCTTGGCAATGGACTTGCTCAACATAACTGACGAGACTAAGCGCGATAAGATTCAAGGGGACGTGGCGGACTTCATGCGGCTTAGGATACGCAACGTTTTGAGCAACTCGACGCGCTATGACGTAATCGACGCGGTGATTGATGACGTGGACGACGTGTTTGCCGTGACGTTAAAGGCGGCGGCTCTCGAACAGTTTCTTAAGACACCCGACGCAACAAAAACGGTTCAATCGTTCGTGCGCGTGAGTAACTTAGCTAAGAAAGCCGACTCGGATAAAATGACGCCGGAGCAATTCACACTGGACGCGGAAAAAATTTTGCATGGAGCCTTCGCGGCGATAAAGGTTGCGACGGACGAGCTTATCGCTAAGAAAGACTTCCTCGGCGCATTGGACGTACTCAAGAAACTTTCCACGCCGATAGATTCGTTCTTCGATTCGGTAATGGTCATGGACGAGGACTTAGCCGTCCGGAGAAATCGTCTCGCGCTGTTGAAGTCGATTGACAACCTGCTGGCAAAAATCGCCGACTTCGTAAAGATTGTTCAATAGGCGGCAGGGAAAATAGTTTTTCGTGTCGAATTCGCATTGTCAGAAATAAGCGCGAAAAATTCAAAAGGAAGAATGATTATGAGCACAAATTTATTTCTCGAACTCGGCGAAGACTCTCCATTGAGCCGAATCAAAACTTATTTTGAAGCCCTGCAGCACTCTGCGGACGAATATCTTTTCGTCGTAGACATGAGCACAAAGCAAGTTATGCTGTCGAAAAACTTTGTGCGCGACTTCAATTTCCCCGACATCATCGTTGAAGACCTTGCTGGGCTCCTTACGCCTTTTGTTTGGCACGACGACCGCGAGCTTTTGGAAGATGCACTGGCTAAGCTCGAAGGGGCGACGCCGGGCGTAGAAATCTTTTGCGAGTTCCGGCTCCTCAATCGCGACGGCGAATATGGCTGGGTATCGTTGCGTATGACGGCGGGCGCGGACGAGTTCGGGCAACCTGAACTTATTGCTGGCGTGATTGCTCGCATGGACGTTAAGTTGAAAGCCGATTACGTCACGGGGCTTTTGAATCGCAACGCCTTCTACGTCGACTTGATGAAGGAGCTTAACAGCTCGCCCGATGCACGCGGTGCGGTTATCTTCGTCGGGCTTGATAACTTCCAACTCATCACCGAGACTTACGGCTATGAATTCGGAGACAATGCCCTAAAGCAACTCGCGCAGGACATCATGAACATCTTGCCGCCGGACATCCGCCTTTACAAACTCGATAACGACATGTTCGCCTTTTACGTCTCGGACGTCTACCCCGAAGAGATTGAGATTATCTATTCAAGCATTCAGCTGTGCATGCGCGAAATCCGCAACATCGAGGATACAATCTTCTGCACGGCGTCGGCGGGCGCGGCGTTCTATCCCGATGACGCAAGCGACGTGATTAACCTGACGCGTTATGCCGAAGTCGCGCTGGAGTTCGCTAGGCAGAAGGGTAAAGACCAAGTCGCCTTCTTCGACGCGGCTTACTATGAGCGGTGGCGTTATGATATTGGCATGCAAAATCTTATGCAGAACTCAATCGCCCGCGGGTGCGAAGACTTCTTCCTTTGCTATCAGCCGCAAATCGACGCTAAGACAGGCAAGCTCTTCGGCGCGGAAGCTCTCCTGCGTTGGTACGATAAGGACGGCTCGGTAGTCGCGCCCATGCAGTTTATTCCGCTCTTGGAACGTTCGCGCATGATTATCCCCGTCGGGCACTGGATTATTGAAAACGCCGTAAAGACTGCTAAGCGTTGGCAAGAGTTCATGCCGAGCTTTGAAGTCAGCGTGAATATCTCCCTTTATCAGCTGGAAGAGCAAATGTTCTATGACTTCGTTAAGGACTGCATCGACCGCTACCAAATCAATCCGAGCACGCTGGTCTTTGAATTAACGGAAAGCAATAAGGTTTACGATTGGGACTTCGTCAACAAACAATTTAACGCCTTCCACGAGCTTGGCATAAAGATTTCAATGGACGATTTCGGCATGGGCTACGCTAACCTTGCCTTCATGAAGAATTTTCATTGCAACCAAGTCAAGATTGACCGTATGTTCGTCATGGACGTTTTGAACAGCGAATACGACCGCAATATCATCAAGCATGTTATCGCAATGTGCCACGCCAATCACATGGAAGTTGTTATCGAAGGCGTTGAGGACGAGGCGACGTTCATTTTCCTGCGCGACGTGTGCGACGCGGACATTATCCAAGGTTTCTACTTCGGCTACCCCGAAACGGAAGATGTTTTCGTTAAAAGGTTCAATAAGTAAGGTGGTATGCTTTATGAGGAAAACTATTGCGGCTCTCGTGTGCGGCGCGATGCTATTAAGCGCGTCCCTGTGTCTGGCGGCGGTCGACAGCGGCAAGATTGCCCTCGGCAGTATTTATCCGGGCATGAGCGAACAAGACTTGCTTAACGCCTTCGGACAGCCGAATTACCGCGACGGAGACGACTGGACTTATCAAAGCTTTCAAGTCGAAGTGGAGCGCGGCAGGGTAGAAAAAGTTTCGACGCGCAGTGAATCAATCATGACCCCCGACGGCGTGCGCGTGGGGCTTGCGGCTACGGCTCTTAACTCGACGTTCGGCAGTGCTGATAAAGTCGACCGCGAATACGACGGCGACGAGTACGAATACTACAGCACCGACGGCACGAAAAAAATTGAGTTCAAAGTTGTGGGCGGTGTCATCGCGAAGATTACTTGCAAGCTCAGAGATTGAACGGATAAAAGTTTTACGGCGGCTCAAGCCGCTATTTTTTTTGCCATTGTCCCCGCAGGACACCAAAGCCCCGCCGCGCTCTGATAAAATCCTAAGCAATATAACTCATAGTAAACTAAATGAACCGTGGGAGTCTTCCAAAATATTTTATGGCATGTAAAAATTAAATAGGGTGAAAAAAATGTTGGAGCCGAACACAGAAAAGCTTTATCAGACGATAGGCAGGAACATCTATAAGTTCCGCGTGCTGAAACATTTATCGCAGGCGAAGCTCGCTGAAAGGTCGAACGTAAGCGCGGCATATATCAGCCAAATCGAATGTGCGCGCTTGCACAAGGGCATAACTTGCACGGCGATAATGAGGATTGCGGAGGCTTTGCAGGTGCCGGCTTGCGTGCTCTTGGCTGAGGAGACTTGCCCGAAGTATTTGCAGTGCTTGGAGAAGCTAAACTTTTTCAAGGAGGAGCTACGCTGAACGAGTATTATCCTTATCCTTGCGAGCAGTGCGGGGCTTGTTGTCGGCATGTCGATTTGATTGACGCGATGAAAAGTTTCGACCGAGGCGACGGCGTGTGCAAACATTTGATGGCGAATAATCTTTGCGAAATTTATTCCGAGCGACCGCCGCTTTGCAATGGCGAATACGTCTACAGAAATTTTTTCGCCGACATGACGATTGAAGACTTTCACGAGATGATTTCAAAGCTTTGTAGGAAGTTGAGGAAGGTGGAGACTTGAAAAACTATCTGAAGAAGTATCGAACGCTGGACGAGCGGAACTTGCAAGCAGTCAGGCAAAATATCGCGGTGTTGCAAAGTGTCGGAGCATATCCGAAAAGATTCGATTATCCGCTAACGTTACAGTTCGAGCTAACGGGGCAATGCAACTTGAAATGTAAGCACTGCTACAATCGTTCGGGCGACGTCGACCGCGAAACTTTGATGACGCCGGATAAGTGGTGCGAGCTTGCGCGGCAGATTGTTTCAGACGGTGGGATTTTCCAATGCATAATCTCCGGCGGCGAACCGTTGCTTTTGGGCGATAAGCTCTTTGACATTATGGACATCCTCCACGACGACGGCACGAGCTTTGTTGTCATCTCGAACGGATTGTTGCTCACGAAAAAATTTGTTCGCCGCTTTGCTAAGTATCGTTACTTCTGGTTCCAAATCTCGCTTGACGGTTCGACAGCCGAGCTTCATGACGAATTCCGCGGCGTGGAAGGCAGTTTCAATCGGGCAGTGCATGGAGCGTTGGAGATTAGCGACGCGGGCATACCGCTTGTTATTGCGCACACCGTCACGCCGAAGAATTTAAATCGCGTCGAGGACATGATAAATCTTTCCTATCAACTCGGCGCGAATTCGATTATTCTCGGTGACGTGATGCCTAGCGGTCGCGCTTATGAGCACGCGGAGATTATCTTGAGCGACGAGCAGAAGAATATTCTCTACGGGCAGATTGAAGAGCTTAGCAAGAAATACGACGGCAAGATTGTTATTCAACGTTCGGCGGAACTTAAGATTCAAATGGAACGCTACATGAGCGAAGTCAATGCGGGCGGCATCATCAGACCCAATGGCGACTTCCGGATTGATTGCATGGCACCTTTCACGATTGGCAATGTGCTTAATCAATCCGTCAAAGAGATTTGGCTGACGAAGGGCATTGACGCTTGGAACTCCGACGCCGTAAAAAATTATGTCGACTCGATTGACGAGGACAAGCAGGAGGGCGCATATAAAAATCACGTCGAGGCGGACATTGCGCTTTGAGGAGGTTTTATCGTGAAGGAAAAATATTTTTCTCCGATGATTCTCAACGCAAACACTATGGCGTTGTCGATTAACGAAAATCCTATCCTTGAGAGCATTACGGCAGCACTAATGAAAAAGATAATGACTTCGATGTCTCCAAACGTAGCTTTAATAGTAACATCGCCGCTTCCGCCACCCTCAAGAAAGGCTCAAGGCGCGATGGACTTCGGCGTAAATAATTCGAGTTTGACGGAACGAAAATTTGAGGGGGCTTTTAGATGAAGGAAAAATACTTGCGCCCCACTGTAGTCAACGCGAACAAATTGGAACTGTCGCCGAACGAAAAGCATATACTCAAAAGTTTCATGGCGACTTTGGTAAAAAATATGATGCAGATGACTCCTTCGGCGTTAAGTGCGACCATGCGAAGAGTCTACGGCGCGATGGACTTCGGCTTAAAAACTTCGAGTTTGACGGAACGGAAATTTGAGGGGGCTTTTAGATGAAGGAAAGATATTTGACGCCGACGATTTTAAACGCCGAAACTTTGGAAGGCTCAGGTTTGGTTCCGATGGTTATCGCTGGCGTGACGATTAAAGGTGCGGCAATGCTTTTGGGGGGCTTCGTGGCGGCGCGATTAGCTACCAAAGCGGTGCAGGCTCGTCCGACATTCAAGTTGCCAAGTTTAACGGAAGGCAGGTGCGACGAATGATTTTTGCATGGCTTGAAAATAAAATCCCGCGGCTTAGTTTCGTCAAGCGGCGCATGAACGACGACGTTTTGATAATTTGCGCGGACAACTTAGCGATTTATTATCTGAACTCGACGGCGGCAATGTTCATTGAGCTGGCGGACGGCAAGTCAACAGTCGGAGACATTAAGAAGAAATTCCTTGCCCGCTATGATGTGGACGAACGCGAATTGGAAAATGATTTTGTCGAGATGATTCGCGATCTGCAGTGGAAAAAAATTTTAACGTTGGAGTAAATGTTCATGGAGACTTATAAAAAGCCTTTAATCGTCGGCAACGACTCAACGGAAGGAATAATTCCCTTGGCTGCGCTTGCGGGCTTGTCGGCGGCAAAGTTAGCGGTCGTCGGAGTAGCGGCGGGGCTCGGTCTCGGCGCGGCGATGAAAGGCAAAATTGATTCGTCGCACACATTCGCTTTGACCGGGCGCAAAAATTTTGCTTTGGGGTGATTGATTTTGATACCTTACAAGAAGCCGACAATCGTCGGTTATAATGCAACTCGCGGAATAATTCCCTTGGCAGGAGTGGCAATAGGAGCACCGGCGATATTGAGTGCTTTGGGAGGTGTTGCGGCAGGCGCATTAGCAGCAAGTACAGGCGCGGCGGCAGCAGCTACGGGAATCAGTTTTGGTGCTGCGGCGGCTGCGGCGGCGGCAGGTGTAGCGGCAGGGGCGGCGGCGACGAAATTGGCTGGGAAAATTACCCTTATGGAACCCGTATTTGCCCTGACCGATAGGAAAGATTTTGCTTTGGGGTGATTGAACTTGAAACCTTACACGAAACCGACAATAACGGGCGGAACGATTTCGGGACTTATTCTTATTATGGCTCCCGTATTTATTTCGCCAATCGCACCAGTTGCGGCAGTCGCGGCGGCTATTCTTTCCAAAAAAGGAAATAGCATTATTGATTCGACGCACACGATCGCATTGACGGCTCGGAAAGATTTTTCATTGGCATAATTGAAAGGAGCGGTATTTATGTTTTTGGCTAACCTCACACGCGAAAAGCAGGAAGCCTTCTTGAATCTGGCTTACACGATGGTTTACGCGGACGGCAGGCTTGACGCGGCGGAGAAAAAACTTTTCGACACGTATAAGCTTGAAATTGAAGACGCGGACTTGAGCAAAGCGCACGCGGTTGATTTTGCTAAAGGGCTTGCGGCGTTCGATGATTCGAGCGTCGAGGAGAAAACGGGCGTTTTCTTTGAGCTGTATGCTATCGCGCTGATTGACGAGGCTTATCCCGAAGAAGAAAAAGTTCTAGTCGACATGATGCAGAAACGCTTTGGCATCACCGACGCGAAGATGCAGGAAATGCGCGACGGCTTGAAGACTTTGACTGACGCCTATGCTAACCTTGCCAAAATCGTTAAGTCGTGACCTTGAGGAATTGAGCATGGACATTAATCAGACCGAAGTGGAGAAATACGGCAGTAACTATTCGGAAGACGGCTTGTGGGATAAAATCACTGGCACGGCTAAGAAGGCTGGCTCCAATCTGATTTATGAAGTCTTGCAACTTTTCTACGTCGCACAAAATCCAAACGTCCCGATGAAAATTCGGGCGGCAATGGTTGCGCCACTCGGTTACTTTATCTCGCCCGTCGATTTAATTCCCGACCTAGCCCCCGTCGTCGGCTATACAGATGACGCCGCAGTCATCGCCATGGCGATTGCCTTTGCTCACGCTTACATTGACGACGACATCAGGCGAAAAGCTAAAGACAAGCTCGTTACCTTCTTCGGGAAAGGTATTCTTAAAAATTTGTCTTGAGGAGGAAGTTTGTATGGGTTTTTTGGAAGAATTAGGTAAAGCGGCTCTTGAAGGTGTTGCAGAAGGAATAAAAAAAAGTCAGCAACAGCGAAAGGCTCAAGAATGGCAAGATATTATGCGCGAATTCATAGCTCATGAACGTGAAATTCAATCCGAAGGCGAAAAAGGCGATCTTGATGCCATTCAGATGCTTACAACCGTCTATTATCGGCAGGGCGATTATCAAAAAGCGGCTTATTGGGGGCGCAAGGGTGCTTCCTTCGACGATGAAATTTGTCTTTATATGATGGGCGAGACCGCCTATGCGCAAGAAGATTACGACGCTGCCGCAAATTTTTTCGAGAGAAATGTAAACGTGCATGGCAATATCCTCTCGGCGACAGCTCTTGGCAATATGTATCTCGGTATTAAAGATTACAGCAACGCCAAATATTACTTCGACTTTGTTTTGCGTCGTGACAAATCCAATAGCGAAGCGGCTTTCGGACTTGCCGTTTGCAAAATGGAAGATGAGGACCCTTATTTGGAGGACATTGAAGAACTTATGCAAGTCGCCGCGAGGAGCGATAATCATTCGACGCGCGACGCCGCTCAACAAATATTGCAACAGATTCAAGCAGAAAAAACTAAACGCGCCAATCAAAATAATTGCTTCGTGACTACTGCGGTTTGCGATAGCTTTGGCAAGCCTGACGACTGCTACGAGCTGACGGCTTTTAGAAAGTTCCGCGACGGTTGGTTGAGTGTTCAGCCCGACGGCAAAAGTTTAATCGCCGAGTATTACGCCATTGCCCCGCGAATCGTCGCCAATATCAATCGCCTCACGGACGCCGCGCAGATTTACAAAAGCATTTGGCAGAAATACCTTGAGCCGTGCTTGCGTTTTATTGAACGCGGCGACAATCTCTCCTGCAAGAACAAATACGTTGATATGATTCGCGAGCTGAAGAAGATTTACGATTAAAGCTTTTGGACGGTGATTATCTTGTTTGATATGTTGGGAGCCACATTCGGCGCGACGTTCGCGGGATGTCTCTTTTTAGTTGGGACGGCGGGCGCGGCAATGTATTTCTTTATGGGGCGCAAGCACGATGAGGAACGCCATAAACAAGAAGAAGAGCGGCGAACGATTTCATTTCAGCAAATGCAGACGATTATCACCGAGGAAATAATAAATGTCCGCGAGCTGATAACTGTAAGAAAAAATTTCACGTCGGAAATATTCTTTGCCGATGATAAAAAGATTCCCTTCCTTGAAGTGCACATGCCAGGTAGCGATAGAAAATTTCAGATGAGCTATTCGGGAACGATAACTTGCGGCTGCGACTTAGCGGCGATTCGTTTTATGCGAGACGAAACTACTAACCGTGTAAAAATCATCGTGCCGCCCAGTCAAATTCTCGACATATATGCAGACGTAAATTCTTTCAAGGTTCACCACCAGTCCGAAGGAGTCTTCGCGGATAACATTAAGCTTGAGCATCAAAAAGAAATGGTTGCGGAAGATTTGGAGGCGCACAAACAGCTTGCCTTGCGCGAGGGAATTCTTGAACGAGCAGATGAAAACGTTCGGCAAATGCTCGCAAAGATAATCTCAAAGCACGAATTGAATCAGAGCTTTAATATTGAAATTATCCTTAGGGGCAACAGCGATACAAGGGTATTGAATGCGCCGTAAAAGGTTTGGAGCAATAAAAAAAGCGCGACTTCCTCGATTTGAGGTTGCCGCGCTTTTTTATTTATCTCTTAGTGCGCTTAGGTGAGACGATTATATAACGATAAGGCTCTTCGCCCGCGCTGTGAGTTTCGACGCGCTTGTTGTCTTGCAGGACGGTATGAATAATCTTGCGCTCGTAACGATTCATCGGCTCAAGCTTAACCTCGTGATGAGTTTTAATCGCACGCTCGGCGACGCCCTTAGCAAGCTTAATCAAAGTCTGCTCGCGGCGTTGGCGATAGCCTTCAACGTCCAAGATAAAATGAACTTTATCTTCAGTGTTCTTGCGATTAACAGCCAAGTTCAAAAGGTATTGCAGGGCGTCGAGTGCTTGCCCGCGTCTGCCGATTAGAATTCCTAAGCCTTTGCCGCTCAGCTCAATCAGGCAACCTTCCTCGACGTCGTCTTCGATTTTCATTACAACTTCCAAATCCATCGCCGCGAAGACATTATGCAAGAAATCTTCCGCCGTGTCGATTACCTTATCGCGGTCGAAGGGTTCAGCTGGCTCCTCGACGGGCGACGGCTCCAAGACTGGTTCAATCGTCGGCTCCTCGTCTTGCACAGGCTCAGCAATCTGCTTTGGCTCCTCGATTACGACTGGCGGAGGAACGTCCTTGACGCTGGCGCGAATCTTCGCGGGGGTTTCGCCGAATAAACCAAACAATCTCTTCGTCGGAGTCTCAAGTATCTCAATGTCAAGCTCGCTTTTATCAACGCCGAATTCCTCCGCCGCCGCTTGAATTGCATCTTCGACCGTCTTGCCGGTCTTTTCTATTACATTAGGCATTTTTAGCCGCCTCCTTGTCGTCGGTCTGTCGGTTCGTCCACCACTGCTGAATAATCTGGACGACATTCATCGTCACCCAATAAAGCACCAAGCCCGCTGGGAAGTTCAAACTTATCCAGCCGATAAACAACGGCATAACCACCATCATGATTTTCATTTGCTGATTGGCTTCGCTCGTGTTCGACATCATCTTTTGCTGAAGGAAGGTCGTAGCCGCTGACAAGAACGGCAACACGTAAAGCGGGTCTGTCTCCGATAAGCTCGGCAACCACAGGAAGGACGGAGCCGCCCCGCCGTAGTCAAAGCCGTAGAGCGTATAATACATGCCCATTAGGATTGGCATTTGAATCAGCATTGGCAAGCAACCCGACATGGGGTTTGCGCCCTCTTTTTGATAAAGCTCCATCATCTTTTGCTGTAGCATCTGCGGATTGTTCTTATACTTCTCTTGAAGCTTTTTCATCTGCGGCTGAATGCGTTGCATTGCCTTCATTGATTCGAGTTGCTTTTTCGTGAGCGGGTAGACCAAAACTTTTATTAGTACAGTCAAAAGGATTATCGCCAAGCCGTAGCTGGGAACGCCGAGCATTTCCGTCAGCGAATAAAGCGCAGTCAGCACGGCGGACATAAGCTTTTCTATCGGCTTAAATATGCCGTCAAAGAGTCCGGGTTCTTCCAAAAAATCACATCCTTTAAGTTAGGGGACAGGGTCATAGCCGCCTTTGCAAAAGGGATTGCAACGCAGAAGTCTTTTCAGCGTCAACCAGCCGCCGCGCACCCAACCATACTTTATCAGCGCGTCTAGGGCGTAAGCTGAGCACGTCGGCACGAATCGACAACACGGAGCCTTCAGCGGCGACAACCAGCGTTGATACGTCTTTATTAAGGTTATTAATAGTCTCGTCATAGAAGTCTTGCTTTCCTGCACACGTCGAGGAAGGCTTTTTCGGTGTCTTTCAGCTTAGCGGAGGTCAGGAACTTCCTTCCGATAAGAATCAGTGCGCAATCGCGGCGAAGAGAATTTTTATTAAGCCGATAAGCCTCGCGCATGAGCCGCTTGACACGGTTGCGAACGACCGCTCCGCCTAGTTTCTTGCCCGCCGCGAATCCGACTTTGCCATTGTACCTTTCATCACGCACGACGAGCAGAACTAGCGCATGATTAGCGAACGACCGCCCGCGTGAATGCACTGCGTTGAAGTCGTGCTTGCCGCGAAATATTTCGCCTTTGCTTAAGTTGAACATTAACAATCCTCCGCCGATAAGCTAAAAAAAAGGTCACTCCGATTAGTGACCTGTCGCACCCTCAAGCTGTAAGCACTTTCCTGCCACGAGCGCGACGTCTTTTTATAACAAGCCGCCCGCCCTTTGTCTTCATGCGTTCGCGAAAGCCGTGCGTTTTTTTGCGCCAGTGTGTGTTTGGTTGAAAGGTTCTCTTCAAGCCTAGCACCTCCTTACAATAAAATAACAATGCCGATTATAGACGAGGCGTTTTTTTGTGTCAAGTAAATCTTATGAAGGTTGGCGGCGTGGCGAAGTCTTTTTGCGGGGGGCGCGGCGTCGGGAATAAAAGCCCTCGCAAATTCGTAGCCAACACGTCGAGGAGCAAAATCTTCTGGTAAGGCTCAAGGGTTCGGCGTCTCTCGTGAAGGTCGCGGCGATTTAGATGCTTAGTTAGTTTCGTGACGACGGGCGCGGAGATTTTCCTTAGCAATGCTCGCCCGCGCTCGTTGAAGGCTAAGACCCTAGCGCAAGTCGTCGCGTCCAGTTCAGCAACCGTCTCCGCCGTCACGTTTAGCAAGAAAAATAAAAGCAAACGTTTGATTCGGCTGGCGGTGTAGCGTCGACCAATCAAAGCCGTCACTAGCTCGCGGAAGTTCTTAGCCGACGCCGCGTTGAGTAATCGGAACTCAAGCCCCTCGGTCATGCCGTAAACTTTTCTAAGTTCTTCGACGCGGGCAGTTAAGAGCTTGGCGATTATCGGGCGGAATAAAAATTTCTCGTCGACGGGTTCAGCTGTGCGCAAAGCGTCTAACGTTTCGGCGGAGACGCAAGCGGCGATTTTATCCCACGGCGGCAAAGGCTCACGGACTGCCGCTCGGATTGCCGACGCGCTGGAAAATTTTTCGTGCAAGGTCAAGTCGTCGTAAGCCGCCCCGACTCGTTCAATTATCAGCGGGGAAATTTTTTCGGGCAGGGCGCGCAGGTATTCTATCGCTAGGATTGTGTTGGGTTGCCGTAAAAGTTTTTCCTCTAGCCGCGTGACGCCTGATAAAATCTTCGTGACTGCCGCCGCGTAGCTCGTGCCCTGCGACATGAGCCGCCGCAACTCTTCCGCGAATGATTCTTCCGCGAACGCCGCCGCCGCCCGCTTGAGTGTCGACAAGTCTGCAAGCTCCGCGCCGAATGCTAGCGTATTGACGACGCCTAAGCTGTCCAGAAGTCGAACTCCGCCGCGTGCAAAGTCCTGCGCACTCCTAACCGCACTGACGAACGGCAACTCAAGCACCAAGTCGACGCCGCCCAAGACCGCTAGCCGTGCCCGCGTCCACTTGTCGAGGATTGCCGGCTCTCCTCGTTGCGTGAAGCTCCCGCTCATGACTGCGACGACCTCCGCCCCGCTGACTTTTTTTATCTGCGCGATTTGATATGCGTGCCCCGCGTGAAACGGATTGTACTCCGCGATTATTCCCAATGCCAACGCGCTCACCTCAACCAAAAGCAATCTGCAGGGCGTTGCTACGTCTGCCGAGCCACTCGAAGAATTTTTCCTTAGGCACGACGCCCGCCTCCAATTTAATGCCCTTAATGTTCTTAATGTTCTTATCAATAGCAAGCCACGTAACCGCGCCCGTCGAAAAGTCAGCGTCGCCGCGAACGGTCAAATTCTTCTTCAGGTTCAATACGCCGTCTTCCAAAGTCCAATAAACATTCCTGCCGCCGTTAGCAAGTCCATTGCCGCAATAGCAGAAGCTGAACGCTATATCGCCAATCGTCTTGACGCTCGCGGGAATCGTCAAAAGCTCTAAGCGTCGGCACTCCTCGAAGGCACGCGCTGATATTTTCTCGACGCCCTCTTCAATGATTATCCTTTGAATGTCGTTGAGGCTATCACGCCACGGCGTCTCCTCGTATGAATAAGCTTTTATCTCGCTCACACCGCCAACCGTCAGCGTTTTTCCTTCGACCTTCCACCGCAACTCGGAATTATATCTACGTGCTTCCCACCAGAGCGGCAAAAGTTTTTCGCGAATCTGTTCGGCTTTCTCAGCAACAGCTTTTTGCACTTCGGCGTTATAAGGAATGAGTTGCGCGTTATTGCCTGCCGATAAATTTTTTTCAAAGCCGCGACCTGAGGGATAATAAATTTCTTTAAGACGCGTGCACCAACCGAAAACCTCTATGCCAATAGAAGTGACGCTATCAGGAATTGTTATTTTCCTTAAGTTTGTGCAAAAGCTAAAAGCAAAATTACCAATAGAAGTAACAGAGTTGGGAATGGTTACGCTCGTCAAGCTCTCGCATTGGCTGAAAGCTTTAATGCCAATAGTTGTTACAGAGTCTGGAATTTTTACCGCTACTAAATTTGTGCATCCCACAAAATCAAATGTACCAATGAAAGTGATACCATCACTAATAATAATTTCTTTGATTGATTCACTAACATTTTCCCAAGGTATCGGACTTATTCTTTTAGGAGCAGTCTTGTAATTTTCCATTGCACCTTTGCCATTGATTATTAATGTATCGCCGCTAAGTAACCACGTTACGTTCTCGCCGCACTTGCCACCCGTCATTCAGACCGCCTCCAAAAAAATTTTATCGCAAACATTGTAGCTTGCACGCGGGAAAAAAGCTATCGCCACGAAACATTTCAGCTTAAATTCTTGCAACGATTTATCAAATGGTGTATACTGCGCGGCAGATGACAAAATCTGAAAACAATCTGACGAGGTGAACGATTTGACTGGTTCTAAAGCAAAGAAAATCATCGCGGCGGCAGTGCTCGGAGCCTTCGCGATTTCAATTCCCATGACGGCGGACGCCCGAATCCACGACCCGAAGGTTGAGACTAAAACCGTTGAACGCAAGCTCCCGACCCTGCGCGAACGCGTCGCCGAAACGATGAGCATGTACAGATTGCCCGAAAGCGAGGAACTGTTTGACCCCTTCGACGCCGAGCCGCAAAATTTCTTCGTGCCGCAGACGCTCTCGACAGCTGACACTTCGATAATCGGCACGCCCATTGCTACTCAAGCTCAATGCGTCCGCTACCTGCTACGCAACAATCCCAACCCGAATTTGAAAGTCTCGGCGGAAGAGATTGTCGCTTACTACTACGAAGAGGGCGCACGCGAAGGCATTAGACCCGACGTGGCTTTTTGTCAGGCGTTAAAGGAAACGGGCTTCTTCCGTTATGGCGGCGACGTTATCCCCGAACAAAATAATTATTGTGGACTGGGCACGACTGGCGGCGGCGTTAAAGGTGAATTCTTCGCGACGCCTCAGCTCGGAGTTCGGGCGCACATTCAACACTTGCTAGCCTATTCCTCGACGCGCCGACCGTTAATGCCCGTTGTCGACCCGCGCTATAGTATCGTCAGGCAAGCTTACGGCTCGCGGACTTTGGGCACGTGGCAAGACTTAAACGGACGCTGGGCAGTCCCCGGCAGGTATTACGGGCAAGAGATTCTGTCGATGTTCCGAGATGTTCTGATTCAGTAGGAGTTGATTTACTGTGGCGGATAAGAATTTAAATTGGGCGGTGCTGGGCGTCGGTGTCATTGCCAACGAGATGGCGCAAGCCCTCCACAGGCAAGGAAAGACTTTATACGCCGTAGCCAATCACACGCACGAAAAAGCAGTTGCTTTCGCCGAAAAGTATTCCGTCCCGAAGGTTTATGACGCGATTGATGACCTGTTTACCGATGACGCCGTTGACGTTATCTATCTGACCACGCCGCACAACACGCACTATCCTTTTATGAAACACGCCCTTGAGAATGGCAAGCATCTGCTGGTTGAGAAGTCAATCACGCTCAATAGCCGCGAACTCGACGAGATGATTGACCTTGCCGCTGAAAAAAATCTGGTGCTAGCCGAGGCGATGACGATTTGGCACATGCCGCTTTATAAGACGCTGTGGAATCAGATAGCTCGCGGCGACTTCGGCAGGGTGCAAATTATTACGCTGAACTTCGGCTCGTTCAAACCTTATGACATGCGCAATCGGTTCTTCAATCTGGACTTAGCGGGCGGGGCTTTGCTAGATATTGGCGTTTACGCGTTGTCAATCGTGCGCTCGTTCATGACAGAGAAGCCGACGGAGATTTTAAGCCAATGGAAGCCCTCGCCGACGGGTTCCGATGAAATGTCCACGATACTGCTAAAGAACACTTGCGGGCAAATGGCGACCGTCGCGCTGGCTATGCACTCCAAACAACCTAAACGAGCCGTCATCAGCTGTGAACGCGGCTATATTGAGATTATGGAATATCCCCGCGCAGAGAAGGCAATTTACGTTGACGCGGTGACTGGTGCTGTTAAAGAAATTTTCGCGGGCGAACAGACCAACGCGCTTTGCTACGAGATTGAGGACATGGAGCGGGCGATTAATACTGGCGACGCCTCGGCAATGCGGCTAGATTTTTCAAAGGACGTAATGGACGTTATGACCGCGTTAAGAAAAAATTGGGGGCTACAATATCCCAACGAGGTTTGGTGAATTGTCAGGTATTGCGACACTTATATCTAAAACAAGGAGGAAAAAATGAAAACAGTAATTATCACCGGTGGCACAACCGGAATCGGCAAAGCGACTGCCATAAAATTTGCTGAAAACGGTTATAACGTTGTTGTTACCAGTCGTGATTCAAGAAAAGAAACTGCTCTAAGAAATGAATTTAAGGGTAAAGGTTTGGAAGTAGATTTCAAAGTACTCGATGTCAGAAACGAAGAACAAGTTCAGGCTGTAATAAAAGAAACGGTCGCCAAGTATGGGAAATTGGATGTCATGGTCAATAACTCCGGAATTTCGTTAGGCAATGCTGTATTGGCGGAGACAGAGTCTGATGATTTGAAACAAATGCTGGATACCAATGTAATGGGCGTTTATTACGGCATGAAGTATGCGATAAAAGAAATGCTCAAAACAAACGGCGGCTCGATTGTGAACTTGGCATCTATTGCGGGACTTAACGGGTTGTATGCGACTGCTCAGTATTGCGCTACAAAACATGCTGTGGTAGGTCTGACCAAAGGAGCTGCCATTGATTATGCTCGGCAAGGAATACGCATAAATGCCGTAGCACCCGGAGCAATCAAAACGGATATTCTTCAAAATGCTATCGACGCAGGAACTTACGACGTATCCGGCATTGAAGCGATTCACCCCATGAACAGACTCGGAAAAGTAGAAGACATCGCCAACGGTATATTCTTCCTTGCCTCCGAAGAAAACGATTTCATTACCGGAACTGTCTTAACTATCGACGGCGGATATAATGCCCGATAAAGGCAGTTTAGAGCAACTGTAAAATTTTTCCTTGAGGATTTGAAATATTTATGGCAGAAAACAAAATGCAACGCGGCTTAAAGAACCGCCACTTGCAAATGATTGCGCTGGGCACGGCTGTCGGCACGGGTCTATTCTACGGTTCGACGGCGACGATTGCCCTTGCAGGTCCCGCTGTCTCGCTGAGCTATCTGGTCGGCGGGATAATTATTTTTTTTATCGTGCGTATGCTCGGCGAAATGAGCGTTGAGGAGCCGGTGTCGGGTTCGTTCAGCTACTACGCCGCAAAGTATTGGGGCGAGTTCCCCGGCTTCTTGGCGGGCTGGAATTATTGGTTTCTTTATATCCTAGTTAGCATGGCGGAGCTTAGTGCCGTGTCGATTTATCTGGGCTACTGGTTCCCCGATTTGCCTAAATGGGTTGGCGTGCTTGCGTGTCTGATAATTATCACGCTGATTAACCTAGTGACGGTCAGCGCGTATGGCGAGATTGAATTTTGGATGGCGTTCATTAAGATAGCCGCGATTATCGGAATGATTCTGCTCGGCTCGTATTACATTGCCACCGACCTCAATCCCTTCCCGATGAATTTTCATCATCTGTGGGATCACGGAGGTTTCTTCCCGAACGGCACGGAAGGTTTCATTATGTCGTTAGCTCCAGTGCTGTTTAGTTTCGGCGGCATTGAACTAATCGGAATCGCGGCGGGCGAGGCTGAAAATCCCGATAAGACGATACCGCGGGCAATCAATCAAGTTATCTACCGCATTTTGATTTTCTACGTCGGCACGATGATTGTCCTAATGACGCTGTGGCCATGGAATTTAGTCGGCAAGGAGGCTAGTCCCTTCGTGCAGATATTCAGCAACGCGGGCTTTCCTTCAACCGCGAATATCCTAAATTTCGTCGTGCTGACTGCGGCGGTTAGCGTCTACAACTCGGCGATTTACTCGAATTCGCGTATGCTTTACGGCTTAGCCAAGAGCAATAACGCGCCGAAATTCTTCGAGCGGCTCTCGCGGCGCGGCGTGCCCGTCAACGGTATCTTAGTTTCGTCGGGAATAACGCTTTTGGCGGCGGTTCTGAATTACCTTCTGCCCGACGAAGTCTTTATGTACATGATGTCAATCGTAACTGGCGCAATCGTCATCAGCTGGGGGCTAATCGTCCTGACGCATTTAAAGTTCCGCAAACACTGCGCGGCGGCGGGCATTACTCCAAAGTTTAAGTCGCTGTTCTATCCGTTCGCCGATTATCTAAGCTTAGCGTTCCTTGCCGGCATATTAATCATTATGGCGATAATGGACGAGATGCGCCCGGCGGTTATCGTCATGCCGCTCTGGGTTCTGTTTATCTGGTTCTTCTACAAGTCAAAGAAGAAGTCATGACTGCTTATCGGACGCTCCGGCGTCTTTTTTTATTGCCCCGACTGGACAGATTGAAATGATGTTCTCCCAATCCTCTGTCTTAGTCTCGTCAAAAAAAATTCGACCGCGCTGATAAGTCACGCCGCCGAATTCCGACTCGCTCACGCAAGCCAAGCACCTCACACAAATATTTTCGTCGTAAGTCATAGCTTAGTAATCAAAATCTTGCCAATGCGTACGCCGTCCATCTCCTTGACCTTGAAGCGGAAGCCGTTCCACTCGTGCACCTCGCCGACTTTGGGGATATAGCCAAAGCACGAAGTCACGAAGCCACCCATAGTTTGGAAGTGGTCATGCTCCTCGTCGGGCAAAGTCTCAATGCCGAAGCGTTCCTTGAATTCGTCAATGTCGCAAAGTCCGTCCACCGTCCACGAGTTGTCCTTGTTGCGTTTGAAAGTCTCCTCGTCGCCTTCGGTGTCGACAATCTCGCGCAAGATGTCATCCAGCGTAATGAACCCGATAACGCCGCCGTACTCGTCATTAACCATAGCCTCCGTTATGCCGCTCGACCTGAACTTCTCGACGATACGAAACGCCTCCATAGTCCGCGGAACGTAATTAGCCTTCCGAATGAGTTTGCTTAAGTCAATGTCGCGTCCATTCTTTAACACGGCGTCAAGTAAGTCTTTGGCGTAAATCAGCCCGCGACAATCATCCAGACTGCCATAACCCACGGGGAAGATTGTATGCGGGCTTTCCTGCACGACCTTTAAATTTTTCTCTAAGTCGTCGTCAAGGTCGAGCCACACTATCATAACCCGCGGCGTCATCAGCGAATAAGCCGTTTCGTCGCCTATGTCAAAGATTCTGTCGACCATCTCCTGTTCGGATTTCTCAATCGTGCCGTCCTCGGTTCCTTGTTCGATTAAGTCTAAAACCTCGTCTTCGGTTACGGCGTCGCTTTTGGAAGTGTTCACGCCGAAGACAAACGCCACGCCATTAGCGATAGCCGTGAGCATAGCAACGAACGGATTCATTAGCGCAACGATGATTCGGAACGTCTTATATCGGCTTAGCAAAAAATGTTCGGGGTCGCGCTTAGCCGCCAGCTTAGGCAAGAACTCTCCTAGCAGTAAAAAAATAAACGTCGTGGCACACAGCGCGATTACCGCCGACGGGACTATAGATAAGCTTATCAGCCCGGCAATCGACGGACTAACCAGCACAGCGCACACGCCCGCTAGTATCCCCGTGAATGTGATTCCGATTTGCGCGACGCTCAAGGGCGCGGGTGATTCAATCATTGCCAAAACCGCTCGTGCGTCCTCGTTGCCGTCGTCGGATAATTTTTCTAGCCGCCCGCGATGACTTTCTATTAACGCCGTCTCCATCAGCGAAAAGTAGCCGCTCACCGCCGCCAACATAATTATCAGCGCAGGCAGGATTAGTCCTGTTTCCAAACTTCACACCTCATCAATTCAAAGCAATTCGCGCATACTCGTCTAGCATGTCAATGAAGGTCATATGCCCGCGCTCGCTCGACTTGCTCTTGCCGATTGTCTTAAGCGTCGCGGCATAGATGACTGATTCCACACTGCCTGGCACCAAGTTTTCCCAGTTCTTGTAATCGTAAGCGCGTTCGTTAATCGTGTTCTGCGGTCGACCAAAAACCTCAAGCTCGCAGAGGAATTGAATTTGATTTGTCTTCGGGCGCAGGTAGTAATGCTCCAAGACGTAAGCTTGATGACTTAAAACCTGCAAGTCCTCCGGCGAATATTGATAGCCCTGTTCACGAGCCAACGCAACCTCCGCATTGAAATTTTCCCTGCCGTAGTAAGCCATATCATCATTGAGCGGCGCGGGGTTGTGCTCCACCATGCGTATCCAAACGTCCGCCATATACTCGCTTGCCATGTAAGGCATCTTCTTCCACTGCACAGACTGCTTATCAAGGTAATAAGTGTAAGTGTCGTCGGCGGCTATCTTGATGAATCGCTGCTTGAGCGTCTTTAAGCTTTGTTGCGGCGCAGTAGGACGCACTAGCTCCCGGCGGATTGTCGGCTTCTCGACGCGTTCGCCCGATATGTTGCTAGGCTGTTGAAACGGTCGCTCAATCTCAATCGGCGGCTCTTGCGTTATGCTCGGCGGAACGACTGGTTGCGGCGGGGGCGGTATTAAGTCGGGCTGTTCAATCGGTCGCGGCTCCGAAGTCAAATCATCGGGCTGTTCAATCGGTCGCGGCTCCGAAGTCAAATCATCGGGGCGTTCAATGGGTTGCGGCTCCGGCGTCAATTCGTCAGTCCGTTCAATCGGTTGTGGCTCCGAAGTCAAATCTTCGGGTCGTTCAATCGGTTGTGGCTCCGAAGTCAAATCTTCGGGTCGTTCAATCGGTTGTGGCTCCGAAGTCAATTCGTCGGGGCGTTCAATCGGTCTCGGCTCCTTGATGACTTCGGGCTTAGGTTCTTCGATTGGCGGCGGCGGAAGTTCTTTCGTAGGCGCGGGCTTGTCGGCTTTCTCAGTTGATGCCTCGTTCTCGAATTCGCCTCCGAAAATTACAATTTCATCGTCGGCTGAAACGTGCGGCGCATTCATCAGCAACGCGAGAACCGCCGCGCCCGTCACAAATTTTTTTCTCACGTCAATTCCTCATTTCCAACTGCTTAGTTCTAATCATGCTTTCGCGGCGCGGGAACTTGTCGGGCGTCGCCTTTTGTTTATCGACGTAAATCACGGCTCGTTTGTCCTCCAGCGTCGGCAAGCTCCCTTCACGGATAGAAATTCTTCCGCCGCCTAAGATTTTAATCGCCGCTTTTGCCTCGTCAAGCTCCTCGCGGAAATTTTTGCCTTTCCACGCCACGAACACTCCGCCGACCTTCACGAACGGCAAGCAGTATTCCGCCAAGATATTCAATCGGGCGACGGCTCGTGCTGTCACTGCGTCGAAACGTTCGCGGAAAGTCTTTTGCCGTGAAAGCTCCTCGGCTCGTCCGTGAATCACTTCCACGCCGTCAAGCTCCAGCTCCGCCACGACCCGCCGCAAGAACTCGACGCGCTTGTTTAGCGAATCAATCAGCGTGAACCGTAGCTGCGGGCGGAAAATCTTCAGCGGCACTGCAGGGAAGCCCGCCCCCGTTCCAATGTCTGCAACTCCTTCGACGCCGCGCAGTAGTTCATCGTCCCACGCGCTCACCGAATCGATGATATGTTTGATTGCGAATTCGTGCGGCTCGGTTATCGTCGTCAGGTTCATTACGCGGTTTTGCTCAATCACCAGCCGATAAAATTTTTCCAGCCTGCTAAGTTGTCCGTCGTCTAGGTTCAGGCTTGCTAAGTCGGCGCGAATCATCTTCATCATCTCCGCGAACATTTTAGCTTTAGCGCAGGAACTTTGCAAGCTCCCGCCGCGTCTGCTATAATCGCCGAAAAAATTCTGTGAGGTTTTGCAAATGAATTACCGCAACGAACTGAACAACATGCCGTCTTATGATGGCGTAGAGAAAACTTACCGCATCAAGGTCAATGCCAATGAGTCGACGCTATCTTTGCCGCCGCATGTCGAAGAGCGCGTAATTAATCGGCTTGGGTTGCTTGCGTTCAATCGCTACCCGAACGAGGAGTATTATTCGCTCGTCGAACAGATTGCCCGAAACTTTTCCGTCGACCCGTCGCAAGTTCTATTAGGCGGCGGCTCCAGCGAAATTATAGAAAAGGTCTTCCACGCGTTCGGCGGCGCGGGTCATGCGGTCGTTTATCCTCAGCCTAGTTTCTCCATGTACAAGATTTACGCTAAGGCGGCGGAGGCTGACGGCGTGCCCTTCGACTTGGACGCGCAATTTAATCTTAACGTCGATGAGTTCATAAAGAAAATCCGCGAGGTCAACGCAAGCTTAGCGGTCGTGTGCAACCCGAATAACCCCACTGGCAACGCCTTGACGCCCGCGCAGGTCGAAAAAATTGCCGCGTCGATTGATTGCGCTTTCCTGCTTGACGAGGCTTACGTTGAGTTTTACGGGCGTTCAGCAGTCAATCTGGTCAAGCGTTATCCAAATCTAATCGTTGCCCGCACGTTCTCTAAGGCTTACGGCATGGCGGGTGCACGCGTCGGCTACATGATTGCTCAAGCCGAAGTCACGCGCATGATTAACAAGTGCTTCATGCCCTATCACATGAACGTGCTGACATTGGCGGCGGCGGACGTTGTCTATCAAATGCGAAATGAATTCGTGCCGCGTCTGCAAATGATAATCGCCGAACGCAAGCGCATGGACGAACGCCTTAAGACACTTCGCGGCGTCGAGGTCTTCCCATCGGAGGCGAACTTCATTCTGATACGTTTGGAGGCGGCGCAGGAGCTTAAAGACTATTTGGAGACGCTCGGCATTGGCATAAGGTATTTTTCGCCTAGCGCGTTCGGGCTTAAGAACTGTCTACGAATATCAATCGGGACGCGCACAGAGAACGACGAAGTTTTCAGCGCGATTAAATCTTTTCTGGAGGCGGAGCAATGAGAGTTGGCAAAGTAAATCGGACGACCAATGAAACTAAAGTCGACGTGGAAATAAATTTGGACGGCGGCGGCTCTGCGGAGATTGATTCGGGCGTCGGCTTCTTCAATCACATGCTGAACCTTTTGGCGGTGCACGGGCAGTTTGATTTGAAAGTTCACTGCGCGGGCGATTTGGACGTTGACGGGCACCACAGCATAGAGGACATCGGGATTGCGTTGGGCGCGGCGTTAAAGGAGGCTCTCGGCGATAAGCGCGGCATTGCACGCTACGGGACTTTTTTCCTGCCGATGGACGAATCTTTAGCTTTGGTTAGTCTCGACATCAGCGGGCGACCGTTCCTAGTCTGCGACGTGGGGGAGCTTGCCCCGACTATCGGAGCCTTCGACACGGAGCTTTTGGAAGAGTTCCTGCGAGCCTTCGCTTTCAACGCGGCGATAACTCTGCATGTCAAAGTTCTCTATGGCAAGAATTCTCATCACAAGGTTGAGGCGATATTCAAGGCATTGGGGCACGCACTGCGGGCGGCGGTCTCCTTCGACGAAAAAATAAGAGGCGTGCTCTCGTCAAAGGGCACCCTCTAAAAATTTTGGCGGCGAGCAATCGTCGCTTTTTTATGTCAAGGCTCGTGTCGGACAAACCGTCTTGCACTTTCCACAGCGCACGCATTCAGCGGAGGCAAATTCTTTCGTCGGGTCTAAGTCAAGGGGACAAACGGCTTTGCATTTCCCGCAACCAATGCATTTATCCGCCGCGCAAGTCAGCTGATAGAAATTGTACCTGTTGAGCAAGCCATAAATCGCGCCGAGCGGACACATCACGCGGCAGAAAAATCTGTGGACGACAACGCAAGCCACAATCACGGCAAGCAAGATTGAAACCTTTAGCGCGAACAGCTTGCCGAGCACGGGGCGGAACTCTTCATGCGTGGCGATGAGTGGTAAGCCGGCTTCGAGCGTTCCTGCCGGGCAAATGTATTCGCAGAAGGTTGGCTCGCCCAAATCCGTCGCGACTGGCAGAATCAACACGAAGACTATCAGCAGGAAATATTTCACGCTTAGCAGTCGACGCGGCAACTTTAGCTTTGGCGATGGGATTTTATTTACAAGCTCCTGAATCAATCCGAACGGACAGAGGAACCCGCACACCGCCCGACCAAGTAGCAAGCCGATTAACAGCACGACGCCCGCCGCGTAAAAGCCGAACTTGCCGCCCGTGCCCGCGACCGTCTGCAGTGCGCCAATCGGACAGCTGAACGCCGCCGCAGGACACGACCAACAGTTAAGCCCAGGTGCGCAAAGGTTCTTCAGCTCGCCGCGATAGAGTTTGCCGCTTAGGAAGTTCGCCGCGTATGGATTCGTCAGGAGCGTCGCCGCCAACTGAATCAATCGCCGTTTCATCAGCCTAGCCCAATGCACTCAAGGCAAATACGCGTTGCCTTCGCGAAGACCGTAGACAGTTCGCCGCGCCACACGCCGAACGCAATCATCAACGCGCCCGCCAAGAAGATTATCAACCTACTGCGCCAGAAGTCTTTGGAGCTCATCTTTGTACCCGTCAACGTCCGCCCCGATAATCGCCTTGCCGACGACCTCGCCTTTGTTGTTGATAAATATCGTCGTCGGAACCGCCTCAACGCCTTCCATAAACCCAAGCAAGTTCTCGTCGGGGATAACGTTCATGAAGTCCGCGTCCGCCTCTTGAGTGATAGCGATTGCCTTTTGGATTTGTGGAGAACCGTCCGTGGCGTCGCAGACCAATCCGATAATTTGCGCGCCTTCGGGCATGTTGCGTGCCATGTCTCCGAGTTCGGGCATTTCACCTATACACGGCGGGCAGAACGTCCCCCAGATATTTACGACGGTGATTTTCTTCGCCGCGAAAATTTCATTGGTGACCGTCTCGCCGGTTATTGTCTTAGCCGTGAACGCCGGAATACTTTTGGCAACGGGCGACGCCTGCGCGGTGTTGGTTGTGCTTTCGACCTGCGCCGAATCAGAACAGCCGCTAATCATCATAGCCGCACACAGAAGAGCTACGGCAAAAATTTCCTTAGTCAAAGTAATCAACTCCTTTCGGGCGCAATTCTATCATTCGCGTTGAACGTATGCAAGCAGGGGAATTGCGGCGCGGGAAGAATAGACTAAAGACTAGGAATTAGGAACTAAGGAGCAGATATGAAAATCGTAGTATCCGGCTATTACGGCTCGAAGAACGGCGGCGATGAGGCGATGCTCTCGGCGATGCTTGAAGTCTTGCGCGAGGGCGTCGAGGACTTAAGCGTAACTGTCATCTCCCTCAACCCCGAATACACGAAAAGACGCCATAACGTCGACGCGGTGCCGTGGCTGGACCTTTGGACAATCATAAAGAGAATTCGGGCGGCAGACTTGCTCATATCGGGCGGTGGCTCACTCCTGCAGAACGTGACGAGCGGGCGGAGCCTCTACTACTACCTGACGATAATTTTTTTTGCGCTAGCGTTCGGGCGGCGTGTCATGCTCTACGCCCAAGGTATCGGACCGATTCGCGGAGTGCTGGCTCATAAGCTCACGAACTTTATCCTAAACCGCGTCGACTTAATCACCGTTCGTGACCGTGGCTCACTGGAAGAGCTTTCCCGACTCAAGATAACGCGCCCGAAGATTTATTGCACCGCCGACCCCGTCTTAGCGATTAAACCTGTGCCGCTGGACATTGGCAGAGAAATCTTATCGCGGCACGTGGACAATCCCGGCGGACGATTTATCGGCGTGGCGAGTCGTCATTGGCTTGACTGGGCAAAATTTCAGCGTGAACTAGCCGCCGCCCTCGACCGCAGAACTGGGACGCTTGACG